>CABMOR010000007.1 GCA_902388225.1 uncultured Oscillospiraceae bacterium
TTACTTTCACAACCGGGGATCGGATTCATATGAACCATTGGAACCCCCATAGTCGCTCCTTCGGTGGAGGTTATACCGCCGGGCTTGGTGTAAAAAAGGTCACAGGCCTCCATAAAACGCGCCACCTTATCTGTGCATCCCACAATCTTGACCCGCTTATCACCCATATATCTATGGGAAAGATCTCGAAAAAGCTTTTTATTCGAGCCGCATATGACAGCGAAATTTACATTTTGATCGGTATTTAGCAGAAGAAATTTCAGCAACAGCCCTATGTGCCCCGCTCCCATGCTTCCGCCCATAATAAGCACAAGCTTTTTGTCCCTGTCAAGACCCAAAAGCATTCGGCTTTGCTCCTTGCCCAGGCGTTTTGTGAATTCCCCCGAAACAGGAATACCCAAAGGAACAAGCTTTTCCCTTTTAAATCCCCTCTTTTCAAACTCCTTGACACAGGAAGGGCCGGGAACGACGGTAAAATCGCAGTCCTCCTCCTCGAAAAAAGGAGTACAGGTATAGTCGGTGGCCACAGCAACGGTCAGCGGGCAGCGAAATCCCCGTTTTTTAAGCTCGGTCAGGGCGAGGGCAGGAAATGTATGAGGGGCCACAACAGCGTCGAAATCGTTTTTTTCAAGATATTCCTGCAGCGGATTTACCACCTGAGCGCAGGCAATATAAACAGGAGAATGTACACCAAAAGCTCGGTCTGCATTACTGACCGCACGGCCCAGACCGTAGGTCACGCCGAAAACAAGCGGGGCGTTTTTAACAACTCCGATGTATGTTCCGCAGACGGCCTTTGACACCTTTTCCCCGGCAAGGGAAAGAAAATCCGTCAATACAGCCGTATGCCCACGCCTTTCCAGCGCCTCGGCCACGGCGGCACCCGCCGCGTTATGCCCGCCGCCGGTATTGCAGGAAAGAATAAGCACCTTCATTTTTCTCCCTCCTTTTTAGTTTATTATAGCATTTTTTCGACAAAATGCAACCGTCCGCCAACCCACCGTAGAAGAATTTGATTTAATGTCCTGACGGCTGTTTTTAAAACGGCGCCGCCCAATAAACACAAAAAACCCTTGGACACAGGCGCCTGCTCATGACCAAGGGATTAAACAAATTCTTTTTTAAAGGTTGGCATTAATTAGCTTTATGATATAAAATCAAATTTTTATATCGTATTCAGTTTCTGTTTCTTAAAATATCTAACAGTTAAAGCAACAAAAATCGTTCCTATGATCGGGAATATCGAACTGACCAGCATACCTGCCTTCAAGCCAATCTGTTCAACAGAAAGATTTAATGCCCCTGAGAGTTCAAAAGCAAGATTGCTTGCCGAAACCTTATCAATTATGACACCCATAAGCTGGGGGGAAACAGCTGCACCGAGGTCACCGCCCGCGGCCATTAAAGCAAATGCCGCAACACCTGCACCGGGGAGTTTTTCTTCCATCATGATAAGGCTACCGGGCCAAAGCATAGATGTAAACAATCCCGTAAGAATGCAAGCAAGAAAAGCAATAGGTGTGCTTGAAGAAAGCCCCGCAGTAAGATAACAGGCCGATGCTCCTATCATACCGATGAGCATCACTCTGCTAATGTTTCTGCCAAACTTGGCGTAAGAAATTCTCGCAATACCCAGCAGTATCGCAAACATAGCCATTCCGAGAATATCTCCGATAGATTTGTCGATATGAAGGGCATTCTCCATGAAGCCGGAAATCCAATTGGACATCGCATTTTCGGCACAGCTTCCAAAAAAAATGCATGCTGCAAACATTGCCGGCCCAAGTGTTCTTCTTTTAGTTGCTCCCAAACCCGATAAACCATCGGAGTCCCCCATGTCCGGCATGGGCGAAAGCATAAACAAAACCGACGAGATAATAGGAAGCAGTGCCAAAAACAATGTAAGAAACATCCAGTTCTTATTGCCGAACAGCTTGAAAAACAAGGTGCTTACGGCAACTACAGTGAAAACACCGAAAGCATACAGTGAATGAAGCATGCTCATATCTCTTTGCGGATTGTCAGAAGGTATCGCCGCAATCATGGGGCTGAGAAGAACTTCCGAAAGGCCTGCCGCAACCGAAAATATTACCGTGCCGATCAGCAATCCAACATAAGCACGGTTTGGAAAAAAAGTCGGAACCAATGCGTAAATAATCAATCCCATTGATGTAATCAAAGGCATTATTTTGACAACCTTACCCACATTGAAATGTTTGGAGAAAACCGTAAAAATAAGATCAATTGCAAGCTGTGTGGAAAAATTAGTAAGTACCAATGTGCCAAGCAAAGTATATGAAATGTTATATATCTCACGAAGTGTAACAAACAGTAAGGGCGGCAAGCTGAAAACCGAGGACATTGTAAAATAGGCAAGATAACAGGCCAGCTTGGTTCTTTTGAAGTCGGGTTTCGTATTGCACATTTTCAGGGTTCCTTCCTTACGGTCATATGTTAATTCGGAAGCAAAATCATTTTGCGACCAATATCTGTATTTTATATACTCTAATAACTTAGTTTTTTATTAAGCCGATCTGTCATTTAAATTGAAAGCAAATTCCAATTTTGAAATCCGGGATGAGGTATACCTTTCCCTGTTTCGTGCTTGCTTTTATTCATATAGAATGAAATATAACGCTCTATATCGGGAAAACCGCATTTGAGCCAATCATAATCATCCTGTTTAAAACAGCGGCAGAGAGAAGTTTATCTCTCTGCCGCAGGGTACATTTCATTCCCACTCTTCTTACGAAGCTTAACTTAACACATTTTGTTTAGCGATTATTGCTTCGTATCCTCTTGATTATCTAATGTATTCGTATTATCCTGACTTAAAAAGCTCCTGTTATCATTTTGTTATCGAGGTTGATAACAAGAATAGTAACATCGTGGATAATAACAAGTGGTATATAAGTATTATAAACGATTTTGCTTGGAATTTCAAGGGTTACAAGGAAATATCTATAAACCAAAAGCCTTGCCTTATCTTAAATCACACATCACCTTCGCAATATCAGTATCTATATTTCACTCTTATTACTTATCAAATTTTTATTTATCAATATCCCAATTTTTCTCCAATCAAAATAATCTCAAACTCGCCCGTCATCGGCTTTGACCATAACACCGACAGTCCTCGGCAGATACGTTCGGGACTTTTGCAATCATAGCAACGAAGCTCACCAACGGCGCAGGGCGTTTTGAGTCCGAAGCGGCGGGCGTTCAGAGGCGATGCGATATTTCTCGCACGCCAAAGTGCGCTGTCGTAGTCTTTGGCAATTTTGTTTTCGCCTGCGACAAGATACACCTTTTCGTGTCCGTAAAAGATTGATGCCACACGATTGCAGTTGCCGTCGATATTGATGATCTCGCCCGTTTCGGCAAGTCCGTTGACCGAGGACACGTAGATCTCGGCGGCATTTGCGGCAAGGCGCACCTCTTTACTCGTTTTGCCTTCAGGAATACGCTGATGCCAACGCACGTCGTTATGTGTGGAAAGTGCCTCGTAAAGCCCCATTTCTTCTAACGTCATAGAGCCACCGAAGCCGACGGTCTTGCCATCAATCTCGCCGTTTATGTACTCGGTCGCTTCTGCTGTCGTATCAAAGCAGGATACCTTGTAACCGAGGGCTTCTAATTTCTTTTTTATCGTATCGAAGTTCATTTTAAGTATCCTTTCGTACCATTTCCACAAGGGCTTTGTTGCGGTAGGTAAGGTCGTTCCTGACCGTAAAACCTTGCTTTTCCCAAAAGGCGTTGCCGCCTTGATTTCGCTCAAACACCACAAGCGCTACTTTAGTTATGCCGACAGACCTCAAGGTTTCCAGTGCCGCCGACACGAGCGCCGATCCAATGCCTTGTCTGTGATAGTCGGGATGCACCGCTGTGTGATAGATAAATCCGCGCCTACCGTCGTTGCCTGCCATAATGACACCGACAAGCCTACCGTCGCGCTCTGCGACAAAGCAGGTATCGGGGTTGCGGTCAAGAAAACGGACAATGCCACTTTCTGAATCGTCTACATCGTTTAGCCCCATGCCTTTATTGGCAAGCCATAGGTTATATACATCGCTGTAATCTGCTATTTGCATTTTGCGTATCATTGTCGTTTTCCTCACTTATTTGTTCGTATAGTAGAAGAAAATATCCTTCTTGTTCTCCTGCGACGTGCCGTTATACACGTGGGTGTTCAGCCCACCGATCTCAAAGCCGTTGCCAAGATAAAAGTGGCAGGCACCGAGATTGTTGTCCTGACCTTGCGTGTAAACGCCGATGTAGCCGTTATCCTTTGCGACCTTTTTGGACTCGTCAATCAGCATTTTGCCGACACCTTTACTGCGATACTCGGCGTTGACCTTCAAGTCATAAAGGTACATATATTTGAACATATCGTGGCGCAGAATGGCAAGACCAATGCATTTGTCCCCGTCGTATGCGCCGATAAAAATGTGCTTCTTTGCCATCTTATCATAATTGTAATTCTCGTCGGGAAAGCACATTTGGGTGTGGTTTTCGGGCGGGAATACAAGCTCCGTATGATCCCATTTGCCGTTGTTGTAGGACGGCAGCATCAGTCCGAATAGTCGGAAAGGGTGATTGGGAATGTTAATATCGTCTTTTCTATCACTATCTATAATTTTTACAGTTATCATTAAAATCACCTTCAAATTCACTTTTTTGCAAGTCGGTAGCTTTCGTCAATCCGAGTGCAAACTTCCTCGGTCTGTATGCGACCGTCAAGGATAATCGTGTACCAATTCTTTTTGTTCATGTGCCAACCGGGGAAATAGCGGACGTTGTCAATCGTCTGCTCCATAAGTTCCTTTTCAAGCCGCAGGTCTATAATTTCAAGAATTTCATCGGTCGGGAGTCCCAACTTGCGTCCCGATACGGTAAGAATTGCGCCGTACCATTTTTGGTTGTCTTTTCTTCTCCATACGGCATTGTCGGGAAACTTTTCCCATAGATATTCAAGTTCATCACCGTATGTATCCCGAACATAATCGATAACCGCAAGCGTTTGGTCGTTTTTGAAAACGGAAAAATCAAAGCATTTACCAGCGATCTCTGAAAGAACGCTCCCGATCTCGGTTCTTACTTCACCTACAAAAGAGCCTGCCGCACTCGTCTTATACAAAACATACGGCTCATCGGTTTCTTTTTCTACAAGTCGTGTATCGACATTGCCGTTCTTCGTCACCAAAACGGTAAGCAAAAAGGCTTCGTTCATAATAGGCACAGTATATTCAAAGCTACCATTTCGCATTTCAAAACCGAAACTCTGTAGTTTTTCGATATTTAGCTTTCTTCTATGGAAAATATCTTCAAACATAACTGTGCCTGCCTTTGTTTTCAAACTTGAAAGTTCATTTTTAATGTATTATATCACAGAAATATGACTTTTTCTACCTGTTTTACAAAGTAAAGCGGCGGCAAGGAGTTTTATTCTCCCTGCCGCCGTTAATCATAGTGATAAATTTTACTTGTTCCATTCGGAGAGCAGTTTCACCACATCTGCCGTTTTCAACACCTTGCCCATTGAAACCACCTGCTCGTTCACCACAAGCGCCGGAATGTGCATAACACCATATTCCATAACCTTTTTCAAGTCCGTAATATATTCTACTTCTACGGAAATCCCCATTGCTTTAACGGCGGATTGTGTGTTCTCATAAAGAGCATGACAACACCCTGAACCTAATACCTTGATACAGCAAATTCTGCCTTGTATGTCTTGACAACAGTTATTCAAATTTTCCGGTTCAACTGTTTCAGACACGGAACAGTTACCATTGCAAGTACAAACAGGAGCGTTTATTTCTTTTTCTTTCTTCTTTCCAAAACCAAATAATGCCATAATTATTACCTCCAAATTTTATATAATCAAAGGTTGGATCAGATTAAAGAAATATCCAACCACAATAATTCCTACCGTACATACTCCAATAAAGATGGCAAGCAGCTTTGGCTTAACTGCCTTGCGAAGCATAATCATAGAAGGCAGGGACAGCGTTGTAACACCCATCATAAAGGACAAAACTACACCAAGCAAAGCACCCTTTGCAAGTAAAGCTTCTGCAATCGGAATTGTGCCGAAAATATCTGCATACATAGGAATACCTGCGACAGTTGCAAGGATAACACCGAACGGATTGTTACCGCCAAGCACCTTTACGATAAAGTCTTCCGGTATCCAGTTATGGATAAAGGTGCCGACACCGACTCCAACCAATACATAGGGAAATACCTTCTTTGCAGTTTCAGCCACCTGCTCCCACGCAAATTTCATACGGTCTTTGAAATGCAGTTCCTCTTGCGGTACTTCAAGGGTATGACCGTTTCGGATATATTCCTCCACTTGATTTTCAAGGTGAAGCTTCTCGATAATTGTGCCGCCAAGAACGGCAATAACAAGACCGAGTATGACGTAGAGTACAGCAACTTTCCAACCGAAAATGCTCATCAACAACACAAGGCTGCCGAGATCGACCATCGGGGAAGAAATAAGGAACGAAAATGTTACACCGAGAGGAAGTCCCGCACTTGTAAAGCCGATAAATAACGGGATAGACGAGCAAGAACAGAAAGGCGTTACTGTACCAAGCAAAGCGGCAACAATATTTGCTCCAATTCCGTGAAATCTGCCGAGTATCTTCTTTGTTCGCTCCGGCGGGAAATAGCTTTGAATATACGAAATAATCAAAATCACCACACCGAGCAATACCATAATTTTGATGGTATCATAGATAAAGAAATGAATGCTGCTGCCGATCTTGCCGGTTGTATCCAACCCAACGGCATTCAGAATCGTTGCAAGAAGCCGATCCAGCCAATTCATTCCGAGAACTTCATCTTGGATGAAGTTCCACACAGTTTTTAGTGCTTCCATAAGAAAAAGCTCCTTTCATACATAAATATATTGAGATGTGTCTATATATAGGTGTTAAAGGAAGTCGTGCGGAAAAGATTGGACTTCCTGCTTTTCACATCACGACTTGTTATCCCTTTGGGGCGGATGTTAACTCCTTTATACAATCCGCAGCGACTTTCGCCCCTTCTGCCGAAATGGAATAATACATCCACTTACCTTCTTTGCGACCAAGCACAATACCGGAGTCACAAAGAATTTTCATATGATGGGACAGCGTAGGCTGTGTTACATTGAGTTCATCAAGCATTTTACAAGCACACTTTTCGCCGCTTCGGAGCATTTTCAAAATGCGGATACGGTTTTCATCGCAAAATGCTTTGAAGATCAACGCCATCTTTTTTTCATCCATCCGAAACACCTCCAATAGACAATCATCTATATGTATTATATGCAATACATAGATGTTTGTCAATAGGTTTTGCAAAAAAAAAGAAGCGGCGGCAGAGAAATTTTATTCTCCCTGCCGTCACTGACGTTATGCGAATATCAATTTTGCTTATTGACAATTATCTCGTCAACCTTTCAAGTGCCTCATCCTGCGTAGCAACAAAGAACACATCCTTGCCTTTATTACTCTCGTAAATAAAATCCTTCAGCGGCTTGCTTGTATAGTGAGAATAATCTCCGAAGATGGCGAGTTTTGCTTGATAGGTGATGAATTTTTCGAGCATCTCGCCCGCAAGACCTCGACTAAGGATAAAGAAGTCATCGGCTACGGCACTTTTTTCAATGGCAATCAGATTTGTGCCTACCTCATATTTAGCGGTCATAATGAGGTCAAGTGCCGATTGCACATCGGTCAATACTTTTTCAGCTCCCGTGATCACGGCAACCGTTTTTTCATTTCTTATAAATTTCTCAACATTCATTTTCTGTTTCTCCATTTGTTATTTCACGATTGGCAGTTTCCTCCTGCAATATCCTGCGAACCGCCTCTTTCAATTTTGCATTAGCCGACGATGACGGATCAAAGCACATCGAAAGAAACGATGATAATTGCGTGTCCTCTAACGGCTTCGGCTGAGCATCGTACAACTGTCCATGCGGCTCGTCACATCTTCCGAAAATATAATCCAACGATACATTGAAAAAATCCGCATACTTCATCAACACACCGTAAGGCGGAAAGGATTGAGCGTTTTCATAGCGAAAGATGGCAGGCTGATCTAAATCAAAAACAGCCGCAAGCCTTGCTTGTGAGACGTGTATCCCTTCTCTCAGCTCGGTCAATCTATGTGCAACAATGGCAGGTTTCTTTTCCATAATATTCTCCCATAATCGTGATAATATAAATATTATATACGAAATTTATATTATTGTCAATACGCATAATGAATTAACGGCAGGGATTTTTATCTCCCTGCCGCCGCTGACGTTATGCGAATATCAATTCTGCATTTACAATTTCTGTGGCTCTGCTGCGGATATTATTCATACGACCAACCCACTCCATTTGATTATCCGCTTTGAGTTTTTCCGTCACTCCCTCACGCTCTGCCATCTGTTTTACGAGCCGAAAAAACATATCCTCAGCCTGCTTGTCGATCTCGGTAAGGTGGTCATTGAGTTTTCCGGTGGTGAGCAAATTGGTGTATAAAACCTTCCGGTTTTGCTTTAGATACCGTAAATGCCGCTGCCCCCATAAGCCGATTTCGGTTTCTTTTTCGGGTGGTAATTGCAGATCGGGCAGATAATAATCGCCTTGCAAAGTGTAGCGGATGCCGGTTCTTTCGTCTGTGAAATGCTGTTTCATTGTGTGTTCCTACCTTTCATAATTTCTATTTTTTGAGCGTTGCCCACGCTCTTGGGGTTGATTTTTGGGTGCAGGAATCGGCTCATACATAATGCTCTTTTCCTGCTTTTTGAAGCGTTCAAGAATACCGTCTATAAATTCCTTAACCGCTTTCGGAGCTGCTTTTAATGCTTCAAGGTATGGGCGGCACTTCTCAGTCAGCTCAGATAACGCTTCCTTCAGCCGAGAAACTTCCGACTGTAACGACCATATTTGCCGTGACAAATATCGGTTTTGGTCTTGCAATTTTCGCACCTCGGACTCTGCCGAGTAGCTACGCTTCGCAAGAGAAGTCAGCTTCTGATAGTCCTCTGCCGACACGGTGTATTTTCCCGTGAGAGATTTTTTGCCGGAATTGTCTATCTCCATAAAAGTCATTGAAGCGGTTTTCTTGTCATCATAACGCACCTGCACATCGGCAATTTTCTCTTGCAGATCGGACAGCCGCTTTTGATCCTGCTTAATTTTGTGTTCAAGCGAGGTGAGATTTTCAGCGGTGCTGCCACGCTCTCCACGGCTAAAACCGTTAAAGCCTGCACTCTGCATATGCTCATAAAATTTGTCTTGCAGAACACTGTAGGAAGCGTGATAAACTTGTTTCCCTTTGCTGTTGAGAATGGGATTTCCGTCTTCGTCAAGTGCTTTTTCGGAACGCCATTTCTTTGAATGGCTTACTTGATGAATGACCTCTTTGACCGTTCCCACAAGTTCGGGGCTCTTGCACCGCTTTGACCAACGGACTTCTTTATCCACCACCGGCAATGCCATAATGTGCAAATGGTAGTGATAAATCGGTCTGCCGTATTTCTCGGTCATTGCTACGTTCAGCTCGTCAGCGTGCATTACGGCTGAAATAATATTGTCCTTGCCGTATATTTTTTCTGCAAAGCGGAACGCTTCTTCATAGAATCTGCAAGCAAAATCATAGCCGCCGTTCTTCTCAAAATACTCGGTGTTGACATCCATAATCATCTCGTCAAAGACCTTCGCATCGGGTTTCAAGCCTTTCAGCGATACCGTTTCTGCGGCAATCATTTGGTCGAGATATTCATTATAGGTCAGCTCACCGCAACCCTTAAAGCTAACGTTCATCGGGGTACGGGAGAGGTCAACGTTCATATTTTCATAACTCTCGTTTTTGCGTTCAATGTGTCGCTCAAACTTGCCGACAGATGCTCTCGTTCGGGTTTCCACACGAGCGACACTAAAATTTTCCTTCGCCATCTTCTCACTTCCTTTCCATAGGCGAAATTTTGGAGAGCCGCTGTTACACAACTTTTTCAAAGTGTGTAACCCACTATGACACTTTCAGCAATTCTGCTGCAAAGATGTCGTGGGCTCTCCGAGGGGGGGTGTAGGGCGTTGCCCTGCTTACTGCGGTAAGCACCCAGCAGAGCTGCCCTTTGAAAATGGCACCCTGCACCCCGCCGAAACTTTCGTATTGCTCACTACCACCCGAAAAAGAACATTGCAAGATTGCGAAAGTCCCGCACCTTTGCAATGTTGCAACCTTAAAAGTTGCCTGCTTCTTTTTCATCGGGTAGTTCCCAATACCATTGACTGCCTTCCTTAACAGACCGCACCCTCAGCGTTTTCTTCGCTTCGTCAAGCACTCGTTTGGAGATACCCAAACGCTGTGCTTTCTGCAGCACGATTTGTTGCGGATACTTCCCATCGGAAAGGCAGTCAACGATGAGGCTTTCAGCCATATCGGATTTCTTCTCACGACTAACACCGCTGAGAAGATCGTCGATAGAAATATCATAATGACCGAGCCATCGAAACCCGTTTGCTTCGCTCAGTTCAAAGGCAATAGGCTTACCTTCCGGTGCAAGTGATGACTTTTGATGTGCTGCCACACGCACCTCCGGCTTGTCCTTTACTCTGCCGACCACAAGGACGCTTCGTGCCGTTGCTTGAAAGTCAATAGAGCCAAGACCTCTATAATTGGATTTATTACCCTGCGCCTTGTTCAAATGCCCTACAAGGATAATCGCACAGCGATATTTCTCTGCGATCCTGCCAAGTTGGGAGAGAATATTTCTGACTTCGTTCGCTCGGTTCATATCGACCTTAGCGCCGATATACGCCTGCATCGGATCCAAGATAATTACCCTTGCTCCCGTTTCAGCAATAGCCTTTTCTACACGCTCGTCAAGCATTGTAAGCGCCGCTTCGGATTCGTCTATCACCTTAATCTGTGAGCAGTCCGCATTGCCTGCAAGCAGGCGGGGCTTGATGGTATCACCAAGTCCATCCTCTGCGGTCTGATAGATGATTTTGATCGGCTCACGTGCGGTATCGTCGCAGGGAAGTTTTTCTCCCCTCGACAACAGCGCCGCCAACCGCAAAATCAAGGTTGTTTTACCTTCGCCGCCGTCACCGTGAATGATTGTCAGTTTCCCGTATGGGATATAGGGATACCACAGCCATTCCACTTCCTCGATGGCAACCTCATCCATACTGATGATTTTAAGTTCTGCCATAGGCATTACCTCCTTTCAATTTTCATCAAAACTATTGAAATTGAAGGAGAAGTCGGTTATAATAAGGACAGTACATTTTTGAGAAGACTGTTCCGTATCTGCGCCAACAGATACATTGGGAACAGTCTTTTCGGTTTTATACGCCAACGCCGCCGTCTCCTTTCATTCCATATAAGGTGGTGTTTATCTGCTCAATGGTGTCGAGCAGTTCATCGGTTACGTTGCCGCCGCTTTCGATACGCTTCAGTTCTGAAAGAACAGCGGCAAGCTCATTGCGAAGTGCCTTATACACTCTCGGATTACCGACTACCGTTATCTCCTGCTGCAAGGAGCGAGAACAAAGGTAGTCTTGTTTAGTCAGTCCCGACAGCCTTACGTTCGTATCGAGCTGATCGGCTTCTTCGGGAGACATACGGAAAGCAACAGTTTTGCTTCTCCAACGGTTGTGACGGTCAAGATTTTTAGCAGACATTGGTTATATCCATCCTTTCATAATCTAATTTCTTTGCCATTTCCACTTGCTTTGATGGAAACAGATGTGCGTATCGGTAGGTTATCTCAATGCTTTCGTGTCCTACACGGTCAGCGATTGCCACCGCCGAAAATCCCATATCAATTAAAAGGGAAATATGGCTGTGTCTGAGATCGTGAATACGAATACGCTTTACCCCTGCGGCTTTTGAGCCACGCTCCATCTCTCTGCTCAAATAATGCTTTGAGATATTGAAAATGCGGTTTTTTTTGCCCACGCCGTAGAGCATACCGAGATAATCCTGCATTTCTTCACAAAGAAACTGCGGCATTTTAATGGTACGGTTGCTTTTCTTGGTTTTAGGTGTGGTAATCACATCCCGCCCTTTCAAACGCTGATAGGATTTGTTAATGGTAAGCGTACCTTTTACAAAATCGAAATCGGCAGGGGTTAATGCCAACAGTTCGCCTTCACGGATGCCGCACCAATATAAAACCTCAAAAGCATAGTAGGAAACGGGTTTGTCCATCATTTCATCCGCAAACTTTTTATACTCGTCTTTTGTCCAAAACTTCATTTCCTTGCGTTCCTCTGTGCCCATATTTCCGGCTTTGGAAGCGGGGTTGGAACGAAGGTCATAGTGTCTGACAGCGTGGTTAAAAATGGCGCTGAGTTGATTGTGGACGGTCTTGAGATAGGTCTGCGAATATGGCTTGCGGTTTTCGTCACGGTAGGCAAGCAGTTCATTCTGCCACGCCATAACATCCTTCGTGGTTATCTCGCTGATAATTCGCTTTGCAAAGTAAGGCATAATCTTGGTTTCCACGATATGCTCTTTGGTCAGCCAAGTGTTTTCTTTCAAGCGGGGCTTAATATCGTTTGCATAAAGCTCAAAGAAGGCTTCAAAGGTCATATCCATATCGGCGGCGTTCTGCTGCTGAAAGGTACGCTCCCATTCGACTGCTTCTTTTCTTGTTTCAAATCCTCGCTTGCATTTCTGCTTGCGTTCGCCCTTCCAATCTAAATATCGGGTAAGGACATACCAAGTGCCGTTGTCGCTCTTGTATACCGGCATTTATATCACCACCTTTCCATTGTGATAAAGTCTTTCGTAGAAATACTCTCGGTTGATACGCCCTGCGATTGTTATGAAGCCTTTAGCTTTTAACTCATCGTTCAACTGTCTTATGACCTTATAGGCGAATGAAGTTGAAACTTCGAGGACTTCCGCAACTTCTTCTACTCGCATAAATTTGTTTTCCATTCTGATCTTCCTTTCTTAATAGTAATTGTGATTTGTGCTGCCGTTCTGCCGTCACAAGTTCCTGCAGGCATTCCCACTTGTCGATGGGCGCTGTGCAGTCCCCTTACGGAGCGCTCACTTCCTTTCGGAAGGTCTTGGCGGTTTGTGCTTGATCGGACGGTCATTTAATTTTCTGCAAATACACTAACGGTATTTGTTTAACCATTATACCAAGCAAATTCCGTTAAGTCAAGAGGTTTGCAAGAAAATATTTAACTTTTTTGCTTTGGTTATCTTGACAACGCCCAAGCGTATATGCTATACTATGTTCACAGCACATAGATTGGAGAAGATAACTATGGCAATCGGTGAAAGAATACGTTTTTTGCGTAACCTAAAAGGTATGACTCAAAAGTGGCTCGGTATTGCTGTCGGTTTTCCCGAAAAGACCGCCGACATTCGTATGGCTCAATATGAGTCCGGCTCAAGAACACCCAAAGCAGATTTAACGCAATCGCTTGCACAAGTATTAGAGGTTTCGCCTTTGGCTTTGACCGTACCGGACATTGACAGCGAACTCGGTCTTATGCATACGCTTTTTACATTAGAGGATATTTACGGCTTCAAGATCGACAAGGTCGATGATGAAGTTTGTATCCGTCTTGACGGCAGAGTAGGTAGCAACGCTTCTATTCAGAAATACTTTGCTGCTTGGCAGAAGCAAGCTGAAAAGTACAGAAACGGCGAAATCTCCAAAGAGGAATATGACCGTTGGCGTTACAACTATCCTAAGTTCGATACCGAAAGCGGATGGGTTAAAGTCCCTTCACAAGAACTCAGCGATGCAATGGTCGAAGCATTCAAAGACCACTTAAAAGACAAATAAAGACGACAAAAAGCCCTTAACTGCGTTATCCACAGTTAAGGGCTTTCATCGTCTTATAATACGGTTACATTAGTCCCAATCCACGCATTGTTTATTCTGATAACCTGCAAACCATACGGGATATAGAATAAAGGGTGCTTCAAAGGGTGTTATCAAATTGTTATCAAAAGGGGTGGTCGAAGTCCGAAAAACCTTGATATTACTGGGTTTTTGAGCCTTCGTTAATTATTCCCATTCTATGGTAGCAGGGGGTTTATCGGTGATGTCATAAACCACTCGGTTTATACCGTTAACCTCATTGGTTATTCTTTGGGACATTTTTGAGAGAAGCTTGTGGGGCAGTCGGGCATATTCGGCGGTCATAAAGTCGCCGGTCACAACGGCACGTATGGCCACCGTGTAATCATATGTTCTTCCGTCTCCCATGACGCCGACCGAGCGGCAGTTTGTCAGCACGGCAAAATACTGGCTGGCCTTGCTTCGGGATTTGCTTATCTCCTCACGGACAATGGCATCGGCCTCACGCAGAATGTCGAGCTTTTCCCTTGTAAGCTCACCGATAACACGAATAGCAAGTCCGGGGCCCGGAAAGGGCTGACGGTTTACAAGAAAGGCGGGAAGCTTAAGCTTTCGGCCCACTTCTCTTACCTCATCCTTGAAAAGTCCGCGAAGGGGCTCGACAATGCCCTTAAATCCGATGTTCTCGGGAAGACCTCCGACATTGTGATGGCTCTTGATGGTGGCGGCCTTGCTGTTTCCCGACTCTATAACATCTGGATAAATAGTTCCCTGGGCAAGGAAGGCGGCTCCTCCGATTTTTGCGGCCTCCTCGTTAAAGGTCTCTACAAACAGACGGCCTATTATCTTGCGTTTTTGCTCGGGCTCACAAACCCCCTTAAGCTCGCTCAAAAACTTCTCAGAGGCGTCGACCCGAATAAAATTAACATCCCTTTTGGAGAAAATCTCCTGTATTTCGTCCCCTTCATTTTTCCTCATAAATCCGTGATCCACAAAGATACAGGTAAGCTGGTTGGGAATGGCCTTGGAAAGCAGAGCCGCACAGACCGACGAATCCACTCCTCCCGAAAGACCGAGTACGACCTTCCGGTCTCCCACCTGCTCCCTCACGGCGGCGATTTGCTTCTTTATATAATCGGTCATGGAATAGTCTCCGGTTGCGCCGCAGACATTGTAGAGGAAGTTCCTTATCATTTTTGTTCCGTTTTTGGTGTTGACCACCTCGGGATGAAACTGGAACCCGTAGAGCTTCCTTTGACGGTTTTCCACGGCGGCATTGGGGCAGTCGGCCGTCTTGCCGAGATTTTTAAAGCCGTCGGGAAGTTTGCTTAAATAATCGGTATGACTCATGAGCACCTGCTGAACCCCGTCAAGCCCCTCAAAAACCGGAGAGCTTGCCGTGACGGTCATGTCGGTGGTGCCGTATTCGCTCACGGTACAGCTTTCTACCTTTCCCCCGCAGAGGTAGGTCATAAGCTGGAATCCGTAGCATATTCCCAGAACCGGAATCCCAAGTTCGAAAAGCTCCGCTGAGCATTTGGGGGAGGCGTCATCATATACGCTGGAGGGTCCTCCGGTAAGTATAATGCCGATGGGCTCCATGCTTTTTATTTCATCAATAGGGGTGTCTCCCGGCTTAATAAACGAATATACCCCGCATTCTCTAACACGGCGGGCGATAAGCTCCTTATACTGGCCGCCGAAATCCAAAACAAGTACCAACTGATTTTTCACAAAATTCACCCTTCAAATCATCAATATCAAAATTATATGCAAAATAAAAACCGATGTCAACCGAAAATCATCTTTCCTTAAACTTGTTGCTGCGAACGGGGTGACGGAGCTTTCTCAGCGCCTTGGCCTCGATCTGACGGATACGTTCGCGGGTGACATTAAACTGGCTCCCCACCTCTTCCAGGGTGTGGCATCTGCCGTCCCGAAGTCCGAATCTCAGACGGACAACCTCTTCCTCTCTCGGAGCAAGGGTGTGTAAAACGGCGTCGATATCCTCATTGGTAATGGACTTAAGCGCCGCATCGTCAGGGGCGGGAGCGTCCTCGTCACGGATAAAGTCGACCAGACGGCTGTCCTCCTCGGGGCCGATGGGGGTTTCCATGGAAACCGGTTCCTGAGCAACCCTCATAATTTCTCTGACGCGCTCGACCGAAAGACCCATATAATCGGCAATCTGCTCCTCGCTTGGGTCATAGCCGTTTTCGTGCAAAAGGCGGCTGTGTGCCTTTTTAAGGCGATTTATGGTCTCGACCATGTGAACGGGAATACGAATGGTTCTTGCCTGGTCGGCAATGGCTCGGGTAATGGCCTGTCTTATCCACCATGTAGCATAGGTGGAAAACTTAAAGCCCTTGGTATAATCAAATTTTTCCACAGCCTTAATAAGACCGACATTTCCCTCCTGAATAAGGTCGAGAAAATGCATGCCTCTGCCCACATATCTTTTGGCAATGCTGACCACGAGGCGGAGATTGGCCTCGGTCAGGCGTTTTTTTGCCTTTTCGTCCCCGTCGTTGATTTTTATGGCAAGCTCTATTTCCTCCTCGGCCGAAAGCAGGGGCACACGGCCGATTTCCTTAAGATAAAGCTTAACCGGGTCGTCAAGGGCCACACTGTCGTTTATCATTTCGTCGTCAATGGTGTCCTCGGGGATTTCCTCAACCTCAAGCTCCTCGGCCGTCGGCTCAAGGAAATCCAGGTCAAGAAGGGGAATTTCAGCGTCGGGATTTTCCTCCATTGCGCTGTCGTCCAGTTCATCAATATCCTTGATGTCGTCTTCCTTGTCGGGTTCTTCGGGAATCGGCTCGCCAAGTACCGAGTCCTTGTCCAGCAAATCGTCCAGAAGGTCAAGATTTTCCGCCTCTAAGTCGGAATTTTCAATTGCCTTTTCGGCCTTTTTGGTCTTTTTTGTCGGCTTGGTTTCGGCAGTATCCTTTTTTGAAACATTGATTTCCAGGTTCTCTTTCTTTTTAGTTGCCATCTTTGTTAACTCCCTTTACCTTTTCGTTTTTTATTCTGTCCATTGCGGCAAAAAATTCATCATCATTTTCAAAGCTGTCTTTTTTTGCGCTTTGTCTGGCCCTTTCCTGCTTCATTATTTTATAGCAATCGGCACACTCCTCAAGGGTATTTGCCCTCATATCCCCCTTTGAAGATATTTGGGCAATTCTTCCTATTTCTTCTGAGGAAAAGTCGGAATTAAGGGCGGTAATATCCACCGACCGCCCGCTTTCGGCTCGGTCGGTCAGCACCGAGAACACCTTGCGGTTAAAATCGGTAATAAAATCCTCGGGAAGTATCTTTCCCGCCAGGCGCTTTATATAATCCGGATTTCTGAGCAGTACCGAAAGAAGTCCTTCCTCGGCATTGGCCGCCCGAAGATTTTTGGGCTTGTCCCGGTTTATGACATCGGTCCGCGGGGGCTTTATTATCTCCCTGGTCTGCTGCCTGACCTTCTTTCTGTATTCTTTTTTGGAATAATCGTCGGCCATTTTCAAAATCGAATCCTTTGAAACGCCGTACCTTTCCGAAAGCCGTCCGGCATAGACCTCCCGCTCGACCGGAGATGTGACTTGGGAAATAATATAAGCCGAACTCTCCAAGAATTTTATCCTGCCTCCGTCGGTGGAGATGTCGATGTTTTTAAGCGCCCGCTCAATACGGTATTCCACCACGCTCAAAGCGCCGTTCATAAGCTCTTTGAACTTTGCCGCCCCGTCCTTTCCGCAGCTTTTCATAAATTCGTCCGGGTCCTTGCCGGTTGGGATAATAATTATTCTGACCGAAAGGCCGGTTTTCAAAAGGATTCCAATGGCCCGTTCAATGGCCTTTTGCCCGGCGTCGTCCGAATCAAAGCAGAGAAGAATCTCCTTTGTGTATCGGCAGAGAAGCTGGGCCTGCTCCTCGGTAAAGGCGGTACCCAAAGGAGCCACCGAATTGAATATACCGGCCTTTTGAAGAGCTATAACATCCATATATCCTTCGCACAGCACAAGGCGTTGGTCGCAGGAATTTTTGGCAAAATTAAGCGCATAAACATTGTGACTTTTTTTATAGACCGGCGTGTCGGAGGTGTTTATGTATTTTGCGCCTTCATCGTCCGGAAGCTTTCTTCCGCCGAAGGCAATAACATTTCCTCTGACGTCGATTATGGGAAACATTATGCGGTTTCTGAATCTGTCGTAAAAGCTGTCGGAACGGCTGCTTTTTGAAACCACATTGGCGCTTAGCATCTCCTCATATGAAAAGCCCTTGGATTTAAGGTGATCCCTTAAATCGTTCCAGGAATCAGGAGAAAACCCCAGGCCGAAATGACGCATATCCCGGTCGGAAAGCCCTCTGCTTTTAAAATAATCGTATCCCGCCTTACCCTTAGGAGAAAAGAGGGTCTGATTAAAAAATTTGGCCGTTTCACGGTTTATGGAATATATTTTGTTTTTCAGCCTCTGGAGACTGTCGTCGGCCTGCTCAAGGGGGACGGTCATTCCCGCACGCTGGGCAAGGAATTTTACCGCGTCAATGTAATCAAGATTTTCTATAAGCCTTATAAACCTT
>CABMOR010000008.1 GCA_902388225.1 uncultured Oscillospiraceae bacterium
GTTCTTGTTATCGGAGGAGGCGGTGCCGGCTCTTCGGCCGCCATCGAGGCACACAAAAACGGCGCCAATGTTATGATTGTAACAAAGCTCCGTATCGGAGACGCCAACACCATGATGGCAGAGGGCGGAATTCAGGCTGCCGACAAGCCCAACGACTCCCCCGCTCAGCATTATCTCGACGCCTTCGGCGGCGGACATTTTGCCGCCAAGCCCGAGCTTCTTTATAAGCTTGTAAACGAGGCTCCCGAGGCCATTCAATGGCTCAACGACCTTGGCGTGGAATTCGACAAGGCTCCCGACGGAACCATGATTACCACCCACGGCGGCGGAACCTCCAGAAAGCGTATGCATGCCGCAAAGGATTATTCGGGTGCCGAAATCATGAGAACTCTGCGTGACGAGGTTCTCAACCGCCAGATTCCCGTGGTTGACTTTACCGTTGCCATCGAGATAATTCTCGATGAAAGCGGAAAAGCGGCGGGTGCGGTGCTCATGAACATGGAAACCAAGCAAATTCTGGTCGCCAAGGCCAAGACCGTTATCATTGCCACCGGCGGCGCAGGAAGACTTCATTATCAGGGTTTCCCCACCTCCAACCACTACGGCGCAACTGCCGACGGCCTTGTGCTTGCCTACCGTGTGGGCGCAAAGCTTCTTTATGCCGACACCCTTCAGTATCATCCCACAGGCGCCGCCTTCCCTGAGCAGATCTTCGGCGCACTTGTTACCGAAAAGGTCAGATCTCTGGGCGCAAAGCTGGTTAATGTCAACGGCGAGGTCTTTATGCATCCCCTCGAGACCCGTGATGTTTCGGCCGCTTCAATCATCCGCGAGTGCTCCGACCGCGGAAACGGCGTAACCACTCCTCAGGGCAAGGCCGTCTGGCTTGACACCCCCATGATCGAGCTTAAGAACGGCGAGGGCACCATTGAAAAGAGAATCCCCGCCATGATGAGAATGTTCGGAAAATACGGCATAGATATTCGCAAGGAGCCCATCCTTGTCTACCCCACCCTCCACTATCAGAACGGCGGAATTGACATTTCGGACGACGGACAGAGCGGTGTGGAAAATCTTTATGTCGCCGGCGAGGCGGTGGGAGGAATCCACGGACGCAACCGTCTCATGGGTAACTCTCTCCTTGATGTTATCGTCTTCGGACGCAACGCCGGTCAGCATGCATCCGAAAAGGCTAAGAGCGTTACAGTCGGAACTCTTACCCTTGATCATATTGATAAATTTGAGAAAGAGCTTGAGTCTGCCGGTATAGACACCGACGTTAAATCTCCCAAGATCCTTCCCGATTACGCAAGAAAACAATAATTCAAGTCCCGATCGAAGCAGGGGTTTCCCTGCTTCGGTCTCGGCATTTTCGGCCAATCGACAATGCAAAATTATTAATTGTATCAGAGGAGAAAAAATATGGTTTATATCGGTTCGGTCTTGGGCGGTCTGTTCACGACCCTGTTTTTTATTTTTATAATAGCCACCATCGGCTATCTTATCGGCGGAATTGAAATTAAAGGCATTTCCCTTGGTACCGCCGGCGTTCTTCTTGTCGCTCTGCTTTTCGGAATTATGGCAAGCAGGGTCGGCTCCTTCACCGTAGGAGAAACCGACATCACCCTTTGGAGCGACAACATCAAAAAAATGTTCAGCCTTGTTTCCAACATCGGTACGGCGCTTTTCGTTTCGGGAGTGGGACTTATCGCCGGACCTAAATTTTTCAGAAGTTTTAACAAAAGCACAACATCATATCTTCTCATGGGCGTTATCATAATACTTGCAGGCTTTGCCTCAATGGGCATTTGCGTTGCTCTTGGCGTTGAGCCCGCCATGGCCATCGGTCTGCTCACCGGAGCTCTCACCTCTACTCCCGGCCTTGCCTCGGCCAAGGAGGCCTTTGCCCATGCCGAGGAACAGGTCACTTCGGGCTACGGCATTGCCTACATCTTCGGCGTGCTGGGTGTTGTTCTCTTTGTTCAGCTTATTCCCCGCATACTCAAGGTAAACATCCCCGAGGAAAGAGAAAAATTCAAGGCGGCAAACGCCGTGACCATTCCCGAGCCCAAACTGAAACTTAAAAAGCTGGATTCTCTTGACTTCTTCCCCTTTATGACCACCGTTGCGCTGGGCATAATTCTCGGATGTATAAAAATCCCCGGAATAAACTTTTCTCTCGGTTCTTCGGGCGGTACCCTCCTCGTGGGACTTATAATCGGCCATTTCGGACACATCGGACCCATTGATATGCGTGTTTCCAAGAACACCCTCAATGTCTTCAGAGAACTTGGTCTTATGCTCTTTCTTATCGGTGCCGGTGTTCCCGGAGGAGTAAATTTCATCACCCACTTCAAGCCGGTATATTTCCTCTACGGCGTCATTATGACCACCCTTCCCATGGTCATCGGTTTTATCTTTGCCAAATATGTCTTCAAGCTCAGCATATTCAACAATCTGGGCTCGCTGACCGGCGGTATGACCTCCACACCGGCTCTCGGAACCCTCGTTTCGGTTGCCGGAACCGACGATGTCACCTCGGCCTATGCCGCAACCTACCCCATTGCTCTTGTTATCATCGTAATATTCTCAAAGGTTTTCGGAATAATCTGCGGATAGTACGGCAAGGGTAAGGCAACCTTTCCATACCTTATCTTTGATAGCTTGTAAAGTAAAGGAAATTTCCATATAAAACGAGCCGCAATTCCCGGCAAATGCGTCGGAAGCTGCGGCTTTTATTTTTTATAAATCGGTTTTAAAGTAAGCATCAAAAGCTTTTAATCCTTCGATTTTTGCACCTTACCCTCCTGCAAAAAGTAACACTGAATTTTTTGTCTAAAAACCTTTAAATTGAAGAAATTGCCTGTTGACAGAGAGGAAAAACCGTAATATAATCTTAAAAGTAAGGCATAGGCGTCTGCGGGGAAACCCCGGTCGGTTATGCCTTTTTTGTTTGACACCCGAGCCTTTTTGCAATATAATATAATGGGTTAGATTTGACGGATGGTCTTAATCTAAAAGAAATAAATATTAAATAACCTTATTCAACATTTGAGAAAAGAGGGAGATTAGTGAGAGAATTGCTTTTTGACGTAGCAAAGCCGGTTAAACGGGCTCACGGAGGGGTGCGGGCTCCTCACAAGAAATTTACCGCCGAGCAAAGCACGGTTAAAATGCCGCCTCCCCAAAAGGTCTACATTTCCATGCAGCAGCACATTGGCGCCCCCTGCCTTCCCACCGTACAAAAGGGTGATACCGTTTTTGTCGGTACCGTTGTGGGAGACAGCGACAAGTTTGTCTCGGCTCCTGTACATTCCAGCGTTTCCGGAACGGTGGAGGGCATGACAAAAATCCAGCTCCCCTCGGGAGCCAAGGCCGATGCCGTGGTCATTGCCTCTGACGGGCTGATGACCCCCGACCCTAATTTGACGCCCCATCCGATAAAGAACACTCAGGACCTTATAAAGGCCGCTCGGGACTCGGGTCTTGTGGGTCTTGGCGGGGCGGGATTCCCCACCTACATAAAGCTCACCCCAAACAAGGATAAGCCCATCGACACGGTCATTATCAATGCCGCCGAGTGCGAACCGTTTATAACCGCCGATTACCGTGAGGTTATTGAAAACAGCGACAAAATCATGGAGGGGGTTTTCCTCCTTCTTGACATATTAAAGCCCGAGCAGATAATAATTGCCGTGGAGGATAACAAGCCTGCCGCCATCGAAATTCTGGAAAAGATTGCGGCCGACCGACGGGATTCGGACAATCAGGTCAAAATCATGAAGCTTCGTTCCCGCTATCCTCAGGGCGCCGAAAAGGTTCTGGTTTATACGGTCACCGGCCGAAAAATTCCTCAGGGAGGTCTTCCTGCAGACGTGGGCTGTATTGTCATGAACATCACCAGCGTTTCCAAGCTGTATGAATACATCACAACCGGCATGCCTCTTGTCAGCAAGCGGCTGACCGTCGACAGCGCCGCCCTTAAAAAAAGCGCCGAAAACGTAATCGTTCCCATAGGAACGCCGGTGGAAGAGGTGGTCGGATTTGTGGGAGAACCCGAACGGGAAATTACAAAGGTGCTTATGGGCGGTCCCATGATGGGCCTTTGCATTGCCGACGGGCAAATTCCCGTTTTAAAGCAAAATAACGCCATTATTCTTTTTGCTAAAAACAAGGATTCCTCCCTGCGATATAAAGAAACAGCCTGTATTCGTTGCGGCAGATGCGGCGAAGTATGCCCCATGTCGCTACTGCCAACATCCATTGAAAAATATTCCCGTCTCAAAGACATTAAATCCTTGGAGAAGGCGGGCGTTATGACCTGTATGGAATGCGGAAGCTGTGCCTTTACCTGCCCCGCTCACCGACCCCTTGTCCAGTACATGCGGCTGGCCAAAGATATATATAAAAGGGAGGCCAAATAAATGTTTCGCGGACAAAAGCTTAATGTAAACTCCTCGCCCCATCTTCATTGCGGCGATAACACAAGGGGCATAATGCTCGACGTTATAATTGCCCTTGTTCCCACCCTTGTCATGTCGGCCGTGCTTTTCGGGACGAGAACGCTTCTGGTTGTGGGTGTTTCGGTTGCCGCATGTGTTCTTTTTGAATACGGATTCAGAAAACTCATCGGCCGGGACAACACCGTCGGCGACCTTTCGGCCGTGGTGACAGGTATGCTTCTTGCCTTCAATCTGCCGGCAAACATCCCCATTTGGATGGTGATAATCGGTGACTTTGTCGCCATCGTCATCGTCAAGCAGTTCTTCGGCGGAATAGGTCAGAATTTTGTCAATCCTGCGCTCGTGGGAAGAATCGTGCTTATGATTTCGTTTCCGTCCGACATGACGTCGAAGGAATGGATTATGCCGCTAGCCTTTAAATCGGCCGACGCGGCCACCTCCGCCACGCCGCTGACCTTTCTTTCGTCGGGTGAACCGATTCCCTTTTCCCTTAAGGACATGTTTTTCGGGCTAAGACCCGGTTCGCTGGGAGAGGTTTGTATCGCCGCCCTTTTATTAGGCGGAATATACCTCTGCATACGCCGTGTCATTTCCCCCGTCATTCCCCTTGTTTTCATGGGAACAACCGCTCTTTTAACCGGTATTTGCGGGCAAAATGTCTTTTACAATCTCATGTCGGGCGGACTTATGCTTGGCTCGATTTTCATGGCAACCGACTATACCACCTGCCCTATAAACATGAAGGGCAAGATTGTCTATGCCGTGGGATGCGGATTGCTTACTGCTCTTATTCGCCTTTTCGGAAACATGCCGGAAGGGGTTTCAATGGCCATAGTGCTCATGAACATTCTTGTTCCTCATATTGAACGCCTTACCGCTCCAAAGCCCTTCGGCTATGTAAAGCCGAAAAAGAAAGCGGGTGAGATAAAATGAGCAAAAAGGAAATAATTAAGCCGGCTCTCATATTGACTGTAATTTGTTTTGCGGTTGCCGGTCTGCTCGGTCTCACGAACTTTGTAACGGCAGACAAAATTGCCAAGGCCAAGGCCGACTCTATTGCCCAGGCCATGGAAAATCTTGTCCCCGAATCTGATTTTAAGGAAATCGGAGAAAACATCTACACGGCATCTAACGGCGGAGAGCTTTCGGCCTATGTTTTTATAACCGAGGAAATGGGATATAAAAGCAAGATCGAAGTCATGACCGCCGTAAATGCCGATGGAAGCATTATAGGTGTGACGGTGACCGGCTGTGCCGATGAAAGCCCCGGGATAGGTCAAAAGGTGGGAAGCGAAAAGAGCTTTACCGACCAGTTTACCGGACAGTCAACCTCGGCCGAGGCCGACGCCATAACCGGAGCCACCTTCTCCTCAAAGGCTGTCACAAAGGCCGTCAACAACGCTCTTGAGAAATTTTCGGAAATAAAGGAGGGCAACTGAAAATGGGAAAATATCTCAAAGAATTTTCCAAGGGTATTGTCAAGGAAAACCCGGTTTTCCGCCTGTGCCTCGGCACCTGCCCTACCCTTGCCATTTCCACCACCCTTTCGGGCAGTATAGGAATGGGTCTGGCGGCCACGCTGGTGCTTATCTGCTCTAACACGGTCATTTCCCTACTTCGTAAGGTGATTCCCGATAAGATAAGAATTCCCGCCTACATAACCGTCATTGCCGGATTTGTCACCATAGTGCAAATGCTGGTTCAGGCCTTTTTGCCCTCGCTAAACGCCACCCTTGGAATTTATCTCCCTCTCATAGTGGTCAACTGTATTATTCTCGGCCGTGCCGAGGCCTTTGCCGGCAAAAACCCCGTTCTGCTGTCGGCTCTCGACGGACTTGGAATGGGAATCGGATTTACCTTTTCCATTTCTCTCATGGGATTTATCCGTGAGCTTCTTGGAAGCGGTACCATACTCGGTCATACCGTGGGAAATCCTCCCATGCTTGTATTTGTCATGGCCCCGGGTGGCTTCTTCGTGTTTGGAATGATGGTTGCTTTGGTTAATGCCCTTTCCAAAAAACACGGCAAAAAGCCGCTGGACAAGGTGGGCTGTGAGAACTGCCCCGCAAAAGAGGCCTGCGAGTCGGCCCAAAACGCGAAAGGAGCCGATGAGCAATGACATACTATCTTGGAATACTGGTGCTTTCGGTGCTGGTGGAAAACTTCGTTCTGGCTCAATTTTTGGGAATTTGCCCCTTCCTGGGAGTTTCCAAAAAGCTTAATACCGCTGTGGGAATGAGCTTGGCGGTTATCTTTGTTATGGTTCTTGCAACAGCCGTTACCTATCCCATCTATCAATGGATACTCCTCCCCAACAACATGGCCTATCTTCAGACAATAGTCTTTATTCTGGTCATAGCCGCTCTTGTTCAGCTTGTGGAAATTGCGCTGAAAAAATATATGCCCTCTCTTTATAACGCTCTTGGCATTTATCTCCCCCTAATCACAACCAACTGCGCCGTTCTGGGCGTATGCGTGCTCCATTTCACCAAAGGCTATTCCTATCCCCAGGCCCTGGTCAACGCCTTTGGCTCGGGACTTGGTTTCCTTGTGGCCATGGTGCTTTTTGCCGGCGTTCGTGAAAGGCTTGAGACCTGCGACATTCCCGATTTTCTCAAAGGTCTTCCCATAACCCTCGTTGCCGCCGCCATAACCTCTCTTTCCTTTATGGGATTTTCGGGAATGGCAAACGGTCTGCTTGGAATAGGAGGTTAAGCCATGACAACTGTTTTAATGTCGGTTATAGTCGTAACGGTCATAGGAATAATCGCCGGAGCAGGTCTGTCGGTGGCTTCGGTCGTCATGCGGGTACCCAAGGACGAAAAGGCCGAAAAAATCCGTGAAGTCCTTCCGGGTGCCAACTGCGGCGCCTGCGGTTTTTCAGGCTGTGACGGATATGCCAAGGCCTTGAGCGAGGGAACGACCGATAAGACAAATCTTTGTGCTCCCGGCGGTCAGGACGCCGCAGATAAAATCTCCAATATTCTTGGGGTTTCGGGAGAAGCGGCCGAAAAAACAACGGCTAAGGTAATGTGCCTCGGAACCTGTAAAAACACCCAAAAGCAGGTGATTTATAAGGGCATAAAAAACTGCCGCGCCGCAAAACAGCTTCTCGGAGGAGGAGGCAGTTGTTCCTTTGGCTGTATCGGATACGGAGACTGCCAAAGGGTTTGTCCCCAAAACGCCATTGAAATCAATGACGGCATTGCCTCGGTGGACGACGGGCTTTGCGTCGGATGCGGGCTGTGTGCAAAGGAATGTCCAAACGGTATAATCCGGGTCAGAGCCTTTGCAAAGCCCACCGTAAGCTGTAAAAACACCGAAAAAGGCCCCGACACCAGAAAGGTATGCGATGCCGGATGTATCGGATGCGGACTGTGTGCCAAAAAATGCCCCGAAGGCGCCATAAAGGTTGAAAATTTCCTGGCCTTCATTGACGACGAAAAATGTGTTAACTGCGGGGTGTGTAAAAGCTCCTGCCCGAGAAAATGCATAATCTGAAAAAGGTTAAAGGCGGTCTTTAATAGACTCCCGGATTCCGGAACCGTAATAATATAACTGCAAAAAACTGATTTCGAAAAATCGAAATCAGTTTTTCTTTTTATCTATTCAATTTATTTATAGGCACACAAACACCGGGGAAAATCATCCGGGAAAACCGAGAGGAAAGAAATTTCTTAAAATGCCAAAAACCAAAAGAATTACAATTGAGCCGTATACAACAATATTTTCAAAGGCTTTGGAATACTTTTTCAATACTAACTTAACAAAAACGCAGACCGTCCACACCGGCAAAAGGCAAAATATAACCGGATTGTAGAAAAATGCCGTTTTGAAATCCATGCGAGCAAGGCTCAAAAACATCCTGGTAATTCCGCATCCGGGACATTTTAACCCGGTCAGGCGGTAAAAAGGACAGCTCACAACTCCGCACAAAATCAAAATTACAAAAACGGCCGCCGCGAAAACAACGACGGCCGACCGCTTGTTTTTATTTCCTTGCATCAATATTTGTTGATAGAATCCTGAGCCAGAGCAAGGGTAACGATGTTCAGGCCGAAAATTTCAAAAACGAGATAGAGTATGTTTGAATTCCCCGCAGGATTTCCCTTTATGGCGTCGACCTTCTCGCCCAGCTTGTATGCCCAGAAATATCCGTAAATACCGCAGGTCACAAGGGTAAGGAGAAAGGCAACTCCGCCGCTTGTTGCGTTGGGATCGCCGTATTTTGCGTTGACCTCGTTGGTCAGGGTGATGAACCAGTAAATCGCGTAAATTCCGCAGGTAATAATACTCAGCAAAATGGCAATACCGATGTTGCGCTCGGTCGGGCCCTGGGGTCCGGGAACAACGGGAGGCTGCTGATAGGGGGCCTGCTGATAGGGAGCTTGCTGATAGGGAGCCTGCTGATAGGGGGGTTGCTGTCCCTGAGGCTGAGCCTGTGCCTGGGGCTGATCGTCTACTTTGGCTCCGCATGAGGGGCAGAAAGCCGCCTGATCATTAATTTCGGTTCCGCAATTTTTACAAAACATAATACTCCTCCTAATATTTGCTAACCTAATGTTACAATAAAAGCCTTTTTATGTCAAGAAAAAACATCTGTGTGTGGGTGATTTTCCCCACACACGAAGTTAAATTATTTTATAACCCTAACGCGAATGGTTCCTTCGACATTTTTAATGCCGGTGACGATGCTTTCGTCAATTTCCTTCTCGGCTACATCAATAAGAGTATATGCATAATCGTTCTTTGACTTGTTGAGCATATTCTCGATATTGATATTTTGGCTCGAAAAGAGAGCAGAAAGATGGCTTATCATGCCGGGATTGTTTTTGTGAATAACACAGATTCTGGCTCCGTCGGTACGGTGGCAGGAAACGGCGGGCATATTGACCGAATTTACAATGTTGCCGTTTTCAAGGTAATCAATAAGCTCTCCGGCAGCCATTGATGCACAGTTGTCCTCTGCTTCGGGTGTGGAAGCGCCAAGATGGGGAATGGCGATTACCCCTTCTACTCCAAGCAGCTCGTCGTTGGCAAAATCGGTTACATAGGCCGCAACCTTTCCGATTGACAAAGCAGAAATTACATCGGCGGTGTTGACCAAATCTCCTCGGGCAAAGTTGAGAATTCTAACTCCGTCCTTCATCCCGGAAATGGTCTTTGAATTTATCATCCCTTTGGTCTCATCGGTAAGGGGTACGTGAACGGTTATATAATCACAGTTAGCAAAAATCTCGTCGAGATTTGACGAATGTTTAATCGAGCGGGAAAGATGCCATGCGGCGTCGACCGAAAGATAGGGGTCATAGCCGTATACCTCCATGCCAAGGGACTTGGCGGTGTTTGCCACACCGATTCCGATGGCACCAAGGCCGATAACTCCCAGGGTTTTTCCCACAAGTTCAGGGCCGGTAAATGCGCTTTTACCCTTTTCCACCATTTTGGGAACCTCTGCCCCGTTGCCCTTTAGGGTTTTTGCCCACTCGATAGCGGGAATAACACGTCTTGAGCAGATAAGCAAACCTGCGATAACCAGCTCTTTAACGGCGTTTGCGTTGGCTCCGGGGGTGTTGAATACCACAATTCCCTCCTCGCTGCAGCGGTCGAGAGGAATGTTGTTGACTCCGGCACCGGCACGACCAATGGCCTTTAGGTTATCGCCGAATTCCATGTCGTGCATTTTTGCCGAGCGAACCATAATGGCATCGGGATTTTGAATGTCGTCTCCGTAGGTGTATTTTTCCTTGGTAAAACGGCTGAGTCCCGAGGGAGATATTTTATTTAGGGTCTGAATATTAAACATTAGCTGTTTTCCTCCTCAAACTTCTTCATGAATTCTACAAGCTTTTTACAGCCTTCAACCGGCATTGCGTTATAGACCGAGGCACGCATGCCGCCCACCGAACGGTGACCCTTAAGGTTGACAAATCCGGCCTCTTCGGCCTCTTTAATAAACTTGGCGTTGAGCTCGTCGCTGTCGGTAACAAAGGGAATGTTCATCATGGAACGGTCCTCGGGAACAACGGTGCCTCTGAACATTTTGCTGTTATCAAGGAAGTCGTATATCATTCCGGATTTTTCCTCGTTGATCTTTTCCATGTTCTCAAGACCGCCGATTTCGTTTTTAATCCATTCAAGCACCAGCTTGCAGATATAAATATTATAGCAGGGCGGGGTGTTAAACATCGAACCGTTTTCGGCATGGGTGACATAGTTTAGCATGGTGGGGGTAATGTCTCTTGCGTGACCGAGAAGGTCCTCGCGGATTATGACAATGGTAAGTCCGGCGGGAGCAACATTTTTCTGCGCTCCGGCATAGAGCATGCCGAATTTTGTGACGTCGATGGGTTCAGACAGAATGCAGGAAGAAATATCAGCAATAAGCGGAACGTCGCCGGTTTCGGGCAGCTCATGGAACTTGGTGCCGTAGATTGTGTTGTTCATGCAGATATAAAAATAATCGGCATCCTTTGTAAAGGTGGCGGGGTCGAGCTTTGGAATGTAGGAATAGGTCTTGTCGGCCGAGGAAGCCACAGCCCTGGCTTCTCCGTAACGGGCGGCCTCCTTATAAGCCTTGTTGGCCCACTGACCGGTAATTACATAATCCGCCTTGCCCGAACCGTTCATAAGGTTGAGGGGGATTGCGGCAAACTGGGTCGAAGCGCCTCCCTGTAAAAACAGCACCTTATAGTTGTCGGGAATGTTCATGACCTCACGGAGAAGCGCCTCCGCACCCTCGATTATGGTCTTATAAATCTTAGAGCGGTGAGACATCTCCATAACCGACTGTCCGCAGCCGTGATAATCGAGCATTTCCTCGGCAGCAGTTTTCAACACACTTTCGGCCAGCATGGAAGGGCCGGCAGAAAAATTATAAACTCTTGACATAAAAGTCACTCCTTACTTTATTTTTGAAATATTCACACCAAAGACCCGTCCGTTTTGTTTTATACAGCCCAAAAATTGGCCTTGGGTGTGTTACAACTACCATTATACACCTAATCAATATTTTGTCAAGGCATTTGAACACTTTTTTAACAATATCTTCCTGATTTAATTCGGACAAACTAAAAATATTGTTAAAATTTTAACATTCCCTTCTTAAAAACAGACATTCGGCAAAACAACTTAATACATCTTCTCGCCCGTCAATCGGTCTGCGGCGGCAAAGATTTTGACCCGATTTTCTTCCCGAATTATCATTTTATTCCGATTTCATGTATTTGTTCCGCTCTAACCTCGGTAATTAGTTTTGACGGTCAAAACTTTCGGCCCTCTTGAAAAATTTAAAACTGCTGAAATTCACCTGAATTTTAAGGGCGGCTACACTCCCGAAAGATCAAATTTCGGAGTATATTCCTCCTTTGCCGAAGATCGCTCCTGGCAGAAGCCCCTTTCAATTCCCTTTTTGAGCATATAATCATAAACCCGGTTATATTCCAAGGTTGTAAGGCGACGGTTAAGCTGTTTAAACATCAGTGGCTTTTTGGGCGGGGTGTACTGGCTCATGAGGCTGAAAAGCACCTCCCCCTTGGGAAATGCTTCGGCAAACCAGTCTATAACCTCGTAGGAATTTTCCAAAAATCCCGGAAGCACCATGTGTCTGACCACAAGACCGGACTTCAGTATGCCGTCCGAGTCAAATTTACAGGGGCCAACCTGGCGGAACATTTCCCGTATGGCCTGCTTTGCCCTTTCCGGATAGTCATAAGCCCCCGAAAGCTTTTTTGCAAGCTCACAGCTTGAATATTTCATGTCGGGCAGATATATCTGAATTTTTCCCTCAAGTCTTTTGAGCGTCTCCACCGAATCATATCCGCCGCAGTTATATATCACGGGAATGACCGGCTTTGGCTCAAGAGCTTCAAGAATGGCGTCGGCATAATGGGTGGGGGTTACAAGATTTATGTTGTTTACACCCGAATTTTCAAGCTCACGGAAAATTTCCCTAAGCCTTTCGACCGATATTTCTTTGCCAAATCCCCCGTGACTTATTTCACTGTTTTGGCAAAATATACACCCAAGATTACAGCCCGAGAAAAAAACCGCTCCCGACCCGTTTTTTCCGCTTATACAGGGTTCCTCCCAAAAATGGGTCATAACCTTCGCCACGGTCGGATTTTGATCCGATCTGCAAAAACCGACCCGAGAGGTGCGGGAAACCCCGCACCCTCTCGGGCAAAGATTGCAAATATTATCAAGCTCACTCATTGTCCGGGTCAACCGTTTCGGTACTTTCGCTTGTTGCATCGTCATCAGCCTTGGATGTCACCTTGGAGGTGTGGCTTTCCGAGGGCTTTGACTCGGGAACCGACGATTCGGGCGTGTTGCTTACATAAATTTTAACCGGCATATTTACATCATAGTTATCGGTTCCGCTGGCCGGCTCGACCTCAATAACCTTTCCGTTTTTAACCGAATCGGAATATTTCTCCACCTTGCTTATGTTTGCCGGTGAAAAACCAAGGGAAACAAGCTGTAAAGCCGCCTCTTCATAGGTCTTGCCCGAAAGATCGGGAATGGTAACAGTAGATGGGCCGAGACTGACCACAACCGTAATGTCGGCCTTTTTGTCTGCGGGAACCTCTGTTCCTGAGGCAATGCTCTGCTCCATTATCTCTCCGGCGGCATAGTTAGTGCTGTATTTCTTTTCCGATACAGACAGATTGTAGATGCTGCCGTATTTAAGCACGGCATCGGTGTATTTGGTTCCGGTAATGTCCTTAACCTTAATGGTCATACCCGAATCCACATAGCTGAGCGCCTCCTCGGTGCTTATGGCCGAGGCCTCGGACACGGGTTCGGTATCCCCTCCGAAAATGTGAAGCTTGGCATTTAAGAAATAGAGCGCAACCCCAAGCACAACGACGGTGATTATCATGGCCACAAGAGTGTATGTTACGCTGCGTCCTTTTGCACCCTTCTCCTCCGGCTCTTTAATTTCATCTTCCGGTTCATCCTCAACAATTGTGCTCACCGGAGCGGAGGAGGAAAACTCGTTTCTCAGCTCGTCGGCCGAGGAAATACGGTCGCCGGGCATTACCTGGAGAGAGTTTGCCAGCGCTACAAGGGCGTGGCGGGGAATGCTCTTGGCAATGCTGGCGGGAATGGTCAGACTGTCGCTGGAGGCACGCTTTGTGGCCTCGGGGGGATCGCCTCCCACAAGAGCACGGTAGATGACGGCGGCAAAGGCATATATATCGGTTTGAGGTCCCTTGCGGCCTTCAAAACCATACTGCTCAATGGCCGAATAACCGCTGAAAAGACTACACCTTAAATCGCTTCTTGTGTCTCTTAAAGCCGCAATGGCAAATCCCGAAAACTTGACCTTTCCGTCCCTTGTAATGAGCAGGGTCTTGGGAGAAATTCCTCCGTGATAGATTCCGGCGTTATGGAGTGCCGAAAGGGTTCCCAGAGCCGGCATAAGCAGCGAGCGGGTCTGTTCAAAGGTAAGCACATTGCCGTTTCGGGTGAGAAATTCCTCAAAGGAAATGCTCTCGGCAAACTCGCTTATGCGGTACCCCGTTCCGTTGGCCTCGAAAATATCGTATACCGGTATGACAGCCGGGAGATCCCTCATTCTTGCAAGAGCGCGGGAAAGCTCGAGAAACTCCTTCAAATGAGTCTGGAAAGAGGTATAATACTCCGGCTTGACGGTTATGGGCAGGGCGTCGATTTTTCGGTCAATCATTTGGGTGGGAAGGAATTCTCTTATGTATATGGGAGCCTGAAGAGTGTTGTCCCAACCCATATAGGTTGCTCCCTCTCCGTCGTTTTCTATGAGCTTGCCGACAAAATATCTGTCCTCAAGCCAGGCTTTGGGAGGCATAAACGGCGCAGTCTGCAGATGTTCGTCATGATACCCGCAGAAGGGGCAGGTTTCGGCTCCCCCGTTGTCCTTCATACAGCCGAGACAGAGATTTTCAACGTTTTGCATTGTGTTCAGCTCCTTAAAAAAGATTATTCGGGAATATTCTCCCAGTTGTGCCAAACAGCCTGAATATCATCATTTTCTTCAAGCATATCTATAAGACGCTGCATCTTTGAGATGTTGTCCTCGTCGGCAATGCTGGCTCCGGTGGTGGGTATGTATTCCACCTCGGCCGAAACAAAGCTGTATCCCTTTGCATCCAGCGAATCGCGAACCTTTCCGAGATCATTTGGCTCGGTGGAAATTTCAAATATTTCTCCGTCGGAATTAAAGTCGGAGGCTCCTGCGTCAAGGGCGTCCTCCATAACCGCATCTTCCGAAAGTCCTTCGGCCACAATTCTCAGCATACCGGTTCGGTTAAACATAAACATGACCGAGCCGGGCTGGCCGAGATTTCCGCCGTTTTTGTCAAAATAATGACGAAGGTCGCCGGCCGTACGATTGCGGTTGTCGGTCAGGGTCTCAACCACAACGGCAACACCCTCAGGTCCGTAGCCTTCGTAGGTTATTTCCTCATATTCCCGTCCGTCGCCCTCTCCTGCGGCCTTTTTGATTATACGTTCAATGTTGTCGTTGGGGACATTGTTGGCCTTGGCCTTGGCGATACAGTCACGAAGCTTGGAGTTGTTTTCGGGATCGGGACCGCCTTCTCTTACCACAATGGCCATTTCACGGCCTATTTTGGTGAAAATTTTGGCCTTTTGAGCGTCGGTTTTCTCTTTTTTGCGCTTTATGTTGTTCCACTTGGAATGTCCTGACATAAAATCGTCCTCCGATTTAATTTATTATCACTTCATTTTATCACATAATACACATAAATTCAAGCCCCTTGCAACAACCGAAAAAATGTGTTAAATTATAGATACAATAACATACGGAGGGATAAAAACGGACGGTCTTGACAGAGACAAAATTTTAAGCCATTTAAACGCCCCCATAAAACTTTGGGTTAAACATTCCACCGTGTCGACAAATTCCGACTGCAAGGAGCTTTGCAGCCGCATAAAAGAGGATTTTGCCATATCCGCCGACAGTCAAACCGGAGGAAAGGGACGAATGGGCAAAAGCTTCTTTTCTCCCCCCGGCGGACTTTATCTGAGTCTTGTTAAGCAAACGGATTTTGCCCAACCGGCGCAGGTGACCGCCCTTGCTGCGGTGGCGACGGCAAAAGCTATAGAAAATGTTGTGGGAAAAACCGTGAGCATAAAATGGGTCAACGACCTGTTCTTTAAAGAAAAAAAGGTTTGCGGAATTCTTTGCGAAAACATTTCGGAGGGCTTTTCCCCTTCCTTCCGAGCGATAATAGGGATAGGAATAAATATGATCGAACCGGAAAAAGGATTCCCAAAAGATCTTGAAAACCGGGCGGGCGCACTTTTTTCAACCCCCCCGCAGGGCGACATCAAAAGCCTGCTTTGCGCCGAAATAATCAACCAGATTTATATTTTTTCAAACAAAAGACAAGAGGAAATTTTTGAAGATTATAAGAAACGGCTTTTCATGCTGGGGCAAGAGGTTATTGTCACCCAAAACGGCCGGTCTTTTGAGGCAAAGGCAATAAGTATCGACGAAAATTTTTACCTGACGGCAGAGCTTTGCACGGGGGAGAGAAAAAAGCTTTGCTCGGGGGAAGTATCTTTAAAAACGGAGTGAATAAAATGGATTTAAAAGAAGCGAGAGAATTTTTTGCAAACGACCTCTTTGCAGTCAAGCAGACCAACGCCGTCATAGAAGAGGTGGGCGACGGGTTTGCCCTTTGCAGTATGGAATACCGAAAGGAACATCTAAACGCCGCCGGAAGCGTCATGGGCGGAGCCATATTTACCCTGGCCGACTTTGCCTTCGCCGTTGCCTCAAACAGCACGGGACGGCTGACCGTGTCGCTTTCCTCCCAAATAAGCTTTATGTCTCCTCCTAAGGGCGGCAAGCTTTTCGCAAAGGCCTGTCGAATTAAGGAAGGACGGAATACCTGTTTTTATGAAGTGGCCGTCACCGACGCCGAAAACCGGCGGGTAGCCAATGTTTCGGTTACGGGCTATATAAAAGGATAATTCTATATTGGTATGACCGTATTCTGCCGGCCTCTGACAAAAGTCCCGGTAATATATTATAAATAATTAAAAGAGCCTGCGCTCCGATGTTTGGAACGCAGGCTCTTTAATTTGATTATAAGACTTATGCAAGGATGGGCAGGCTTTCAATTTTTCCGACAGCCTTCTGAAGAACGACCAGAGCGTCGGATACGCTGATTCCGGCCTCTCCGTCAACATCGCCGGCAAGCTTCTGAGCGTCGGTAAGCTCAACCTTTCCGACAGCACCCTGAAGAACGACCAGAGCATCGTCAACGGTGACATTGCCGTCGCCGTTCACATCGCCGTATACAACGGCGGGATTTATGATCTCATCAAGAAGTCTGCGGGCCTCTTTAAGATCGGGAATCTTTGTGATGTGGAGATTGGCCTTTTCCTCACCGAAGGAGTCCACAAAGCTTGCCAAAGTGTCCTCGGCGAGAATGATGGCCTCTTCCGAATCAAGGGTGATGGGAGTGGGAATGGCTGCGATGGCTTCGTCAACGGTAGCGGCATTCTCAATCATGGTGTCATATTCTTCCTTGAGGCTGGCATAAATGCTTTCGGCGGAGGTGAGAACCTCAAAGTTCTCTATCTTTGAAGAAACATCTCCGTATTTCTCGGCAAGAGCATTATAAGCGTCGCGGGCGGCGGCAATGAGCTCTCCGCTGTCCTCGGGAACATCGGGATCGTATTTAACATCGCCGATAGCGCCGATCTTGGTTTCTACTTCGGCAATCTCCTCGGCAGGAATCTCGGCGGCAAAGCTGACTTCCTCAACGGTGATGTTGGCAAGACCGGAGGTCATAAGCTCGACCGAATATTCACTCTCGGCATCTACGGTAAAGGGAACGGAAACATCCGCGGTTCCGTCAAAGAATCCGCCGGTGGTGTTACCTCCGTTGGAGTCTTTAATAGAACGGGTAAGGTCGGCCTTGGTTACATTCTTGGTGGCAACAACGGTTCCCTCTGCGTTCTTTACGTTTGCAACGGCAAGGACGGCATCGTCAGCGCAGAACACGCCGTCAAAGAAGAGGCTGTAGTTAGCCGCATAGCTGCCGGCGGTAAGATTCATCTTGGTTCCGCCCAGAGCAAGCTTGTTTTCTTCGAAATCTCCGCGGTATACACGAAGGCCGCGGGGAAGGATATAGTTGTCGTTTTCAATGTAGGGGTCTTCGCCGGTACGGATTCCTTCCGTATCATTGGCGGTGCTCATGTCGCCGAAGTTCCATTCTCCGAGAGGCATAAAAGGATTGTCCTCGCTGTACACCCTCATATTGAGAGCTCTGTAATCGGCAAATCCTCTGGTCCAAAGACGGGCTTCGCCCACCACTTTTCCGGAAACGGTCTGACCTTCGATCTCGGTGGGAATGGCAAGATCTCCCCTTACGACAAAGTAGCGGACACCGTCGTCCGAATAACGGAAATTGCCCTCGTCAAGCTTTTCCTGAAGCTGCTTGCTGGTCAGGCAGATTTCGACGCAATAGTCGTAATCCTGCAGATAAAAGTCGGCGATAATGGCGTTTTGGTTTTCGTTGAGGGTAACGCCGCTGTAGTCGAGCTCAACCTCAAAGGTGTAGGTCTCGCCGGCCATCACGTCCACAAGCTCGCCGGAGGGCATACCGTAAATTCCGTATCCCTGCCAGCCCACCGATTTCCGGCGGACAAGCACGGCATGATCGGCGTCGGAAGTAAGTCCGCTTCCTTCAAAGTTTGCAAACTCTGTGTTTCCCCAAGTTTTAACGGTAGTGTAGTTTCCGTCGTCGGCACCGGCAACAATAGCCATGGAGCAGGCCATCATCGCAAC
>CABMOR010000009.1 GCA_902388225.1 uncultured Oscillospiraceae bacterium
ATCGTATCCGGGCAGAGGGGTGACCACCGGGATTTCCACCTTTCCGTCCCCGTTAAGATCCTTGCATTTTCGTCCGTTCTTTCTGGCAGTGACGATGTTTTCGGCCGATTCTTCCGAGGAAAAGGGGTTATAAAGAGCGCCATCCTTTGTATATACCAGCTCGGTTATAAGGGTGTCGGCGGATTTGAGTCCGTCGAGAAAAACGGCATTTTTACCGTCAACGGTGGACACAAGCACGTTTGTGTATTCGGTCACGCCCCCGTCAAGCATAATGTGGGAAACCGTCTTGAAGTCGTTGTTTTCAAAATCGTTAAAGGTCAGACTCGACTTCTTTTTGTCGCTGTCAATGACCGCAATACCCACGTCATCCCGTCCGTCGTTATCAATGTCACAGATGACGTAAGCGTTATAGGTCTCGTCGGCGCGCTGAACAAGTCCTCCGCCCTCCATTTTATAGATACAAAGCTGATTGGTTTTGGCGGTTGACACCTGCCAACCGGTAATTATTTCGTAAGCTCCGTCAAGGTCAAGATCGGAAAAATCCGCCGTCAGCAGTTCTCTTCCGGCCGGGTCGATGTCCTGAACCGATTTCCATTTTCCGTTTTCACAGGAAAGGAGGTTTATACGGGTGACCGAAGCCTCTCCTTTTTTCTGGTAAAAGGCCAGAACCTCGTCCTTTCCGCTCGAATCAAAATCACCCGAGCAAAAGGCTGACCTTTGACCGTTTACGAGGGGATATTTCAACACAATGTCATTCCCCACCGCCTGCTCAAGCGCCTTTTGCACTCCGGCATAGTATCCCGTGGCTCCCGGAGCTTTTATGGTGTCTTCGGGGGCAAGACCCTTCATACTGCACCCCGAAAGAAGGGCAACGGCCGTTAAAACCGCGAAAAGCCTTACAATTTTTTTCATGGCCGTTCCTCCTTTTTAAAAAATTTCAGATTATTTTACCGTTACGTTGTGCTCGTTTATTCTGCCTATCTGACCCTCTCCGTCAATCAGACTTTCAAGTCGGTCGGCATCGATGTCAAAAAGATCAAGCTTATTTATCTCCACCCCGCAAAGCAGCTTTATAAGACTGCCTCCGGTCACTTCTCCATCTCTGACAATATCGGCGTTTCTGACCGTCAGACGGTTTATCCGACTCTTTTTTATTTCCATGAAATTCATATCGGAGCAAATCTTATCCCGCTGTAAAACCTCGATACCGTCAATGAGAAGGCTGCCCACCAGGGTTTTGTTTTGCTCGGTAACATGAGCGTCGTCCTCGGCCTGCCATCCAAGCTGAATAAGAGGGCGGGAATCGTTTGGATTTACCGAATAAATATTTCTCAGGGTCAGGTGATCAACATGGCCCCCGATTCTGAAAAGAAAGTTATCTGTGTATGTATAATCGACCTCGGTTTGATGAAGATTTACCGTGTCGATAATTATATCGCCGTAGCCTCCCCGCTCGGTCACCCCGTCGGGGAAAAACGGGTTTATAAAAAATCCGAAGGAACGGTAGGTGCCGTCGACATTTTTGACCGTCACACGGTCGAGCCTGCCGTCATGGTGAACCAGCATACGGATTCCCTGGTCGGCATTTTCCAGATGCACCCCGTCAATCATAACATCTGTAATGTCCGAAACTCCGTCCGACTCGTCGGGAGCAAGAGCCAGAAAATCGTCTCCCGCATCGCCGCTCAGATTGTGAATGTTGAGGAATCGGCCCGGCCCGAAGAAGTGAAGACCGTCCTGATTTTCATAATGCTTTTTGTTGGGCAGGTCTATGCGGACATTTTCGATGTTTACCCTCTCCCAGTTGGTAAAAAGGCCGGTGAAGGTGCGCTGGTCTATTATGTTAAGGTCCCGCATGTGCAAATTTCTCACACCCTCAAACCAAAAGGCCACCGTAAAATCACAGCCGCCCTGAGGCCGGGGAACGTCGTGCCTCTGCCCTCGGCAGTTGTGGTTATATGTACCTCCCAAAAGGCTTATGTTTTCGTCCTCGATAAGGTCAAAGGTCAGCCTCTCCCCTGGAGCGGCCTTGGTCATGTGGGCATTTGAAACAATCGCACAGTCCGACCCGTCGGCAAGATAAAATCCGCAGGAGGGTCCCACACACTCGATGACCGTATTTGAATATACCTTTATGCCGGTTATGAGAGCCGCCCCGTCCATTACAAGGTGGACTCCTTCTCCTTCATTTTTCGCCGAATCAAGTATTCCCTGTATAACTGCGGTATCATCGGTTCCCCCGCCGGTTTTTACATTGCTGTCAAGAGCCGCTCCGCAACGGCTTGCGTAATATTTTTTCATAATCATAAAAAACACCTATCTGATTATTATTTGTTCGACCGACGTCGCCTTTCCGGTTGCTTTGTCCGCCTCGAGCAGCACGCCGCACAAAAAGCAGTCGCCCTCGGCCGTCAAAAATCTCACCGGAAGCTTATCCTTCATCATGGCCACCGTAAGCTCGGGTTTCACCCCGAGCACCGAATCCTCCGGCCCGGTCATTCCAAGGTCGGAAATATAGGCCGTTCCGTTTTTCATAATTTTAAGGTCGGCGGTGGGTACATGGGTGTGTGTGCCAAGCACAGCAGTTACCCGGCCGTCGAGATAATGAGCGAGGGAAAGCTTTTCCCCCGTAGCCTCGGCATGAAAATCCACAATCTTGATTTTACAGCCTTCACTGTCGGCCTCCTTAATAAGTCGGTCGGCCGTTTCAAAGGGGGATTCCAGAATCGGAGACATATATGCCTGCCCCATTATATTTATTACTGCCGCCCTGTATGAACCCCTGTCCACCACGCAAAGCCCACCTCCCGGGGCATCGGTCGGAAAATTTGCAGGTCTGAGCAAAAAGGGAGAACGGTCGAAATAATCGTATATTTCACGGCGTCGAAAGGTATGGTTCCCGCCGGTTATGACGTCGGCGCCGCTGTCAAAAATGTAGTCGGCCGAAAAGGGCGTCACGCCGTTTCCCTCTGCGGAATTTTCTCCATTTACTACCGTAACGTCCACTCCACGGAGCTTTTTAATCCCGGGAAGCTTTTTTCTTAAAAATTCACAACCGGCCTTTCCGACCACATCCCCCACGGCCAATATTTTCAAGACAGCTCACCTCCCGAAAAAACATATAGGTACACTTATAACATTACAGGATATTATTATAACCCATTTACATTAAAAGGTCAATTTAAAAATTCATTTAAAGGCAAAAAAACACAGCCCCCAAAAAGGACTGTGTCTTTCGATTTGTGCAATAGGTTATATAGCTCTGGTCACCTTACCGGAACGCAGGCAACGGGTGCAGGCGTTGATCCGGCACGGAGTACCGTCCACGATTGCCTTAACACGCTGTACGTTGGGCTTCCAGGCACGGTTAGATCTCCTGTGTGAATGGGAAACCTTAATTCCGAATGTCACGCCCTTACCGCAAATGTCGCATTTTGCCATACTCTGCACCTCCTTAAACTTTCATAAAATAACATCGTGCAAACTATAATAACAGACTTTAAGCCAAAATGCAAGTGTTTTTTTTATTTTTTTTAATCGAGAGAGTTCATAACCAGGCCGGTAATGAGTTTTGGATAAAAATAGGTGGATTTTTGGGGCATTTTTTCTCCGTCGAGAGCCACGTTTTTTATCTCCTCCACCTTTGTGGGATTGAGAATAAAGGCACACTGTGCCTCGCCGCTGTCAACGGCACAAACAGCCTCGTCCCGATCTCTTGTATAGGTCAGATTTATCTGCTTTGCCATGTTTTCCTTGTCGATTCCCAGTTCCTTTTCGAGAACAAGGGTGTGGAGTATGCTGACATCAAGGCTTCTGAGCGAAAGACTTTGCTCCTCTTTCCCCTCGGGAACGGCCGACACCTTGGAAACCAGCAGGTCGTAATTTCCCTTTGTGTAAAGGCCAAAGGCCGCCTTGCCCATGCCGTAGGCCCGGTCAAGCTGCTCTTTAATCTCCTCGGCAGAAAGATTTTCGGTCACCTCAAAATTTTCCCTACATCCGCAAAGCAGTTTTTCCCTGTCAAAGCTTTCAAGGCCGCGTACAATGCGGTGGGTGGGAAGTACATAAAGCCCTTTCTGTTCCATATCGGCCAAAAACATCATGATATATTCGCTGTCGGGAGTCGCCTTTCCCTCCTGCCGCAGGAAGTTGCGGTAGTTAAGGGCGGTTTCGTAACGGTGATGCCCGTCGGCGATATAAAGCTTTTTGTCCTCAAAGCCTTGCTCCACCGCCTTTATAAATTCGGGGTCGGTGACCACCCAAAGGCGGTGAAAAAGGCCGTCTCTGTCCTGAGCGGTGATGTCGGCCGGGCGTTTCTTTTGCTGTTCGCAAAGGCTGAATATTTTTCCGCCGTCTATATAAAGGGAATATATCTGACTGAAATTGCAGTTTGTGGCCTTCATGAGATTAAGCCTGTCCTCTTTGGCCTTGGAAAGGGTCTGCTCGTGGGGGAGCACCACGCCCTTGGAAAACTCTTCAAGCTTTACCCTCGAGACAAGTCCTGAAACGGTCGATTCAACACCGCTTACCTTAAACTGTATTTCATAAATATACAGTCCGTCCTGTCCGTCCTTTTCCATAAGGCCGTTGGCTCTCCAGTCACAAAGCACCTTTTCGGCCTCGGCATACGGGTCGCTTCCGTCCTTCGGAAGCTCAAGACGAATGATGTTGCAGGGATTCTTTTCAATATACTCCCTGCGTTCCTCCTCGCTTATAATATCATAAGGCGGACACACAAGCTCGCTTATATCTCCGGCCTTTTGAGTAAATCTCAGCGCCTTGAAAGCCTTCACATTAGCCATAAAACCTTTCCTTTCTCAATTCCTGTTTCTTTCTCAATTCCTGTTTTTTTATTTGTCCATATGAACGTCAAGCTGATTATAGGGAATGGAAATTCCCTCTCTTGCATAAACGTCCTGGGTTATACCGAGAATTTTTCTTCGAATGGGCTTAAACCGATCGGGAGGACAGTGTACCCTTATGAGATATTCGATAGAGCTTTCTCCGAAATTGTTTGTTCCGAGGAATTCACACCCCTTGACCTTTTCTTCCCTTTCGGCCGTCCGGCATATTTCCTCCATGATTTTTCTCATGCGCTCGGCCGGTTCGGAATACGGTGCAGGTATACCGATTTCATTCCAGTCGGCAAGAATGGTCATTTCGGAAATATTGCGATTGCAGACCGTTATAAGATTTCCGGTGTCTATATCCATAATGCGGGTGACCTTTATGTTAAACGAGATTATTTTCCCGGTTATGTTTTGGTATTTAACAACATCCCCCACCACGAAAAAATGGTCGAGCATGATGTGGTTTCCCATGACAAAATCCTTAAGAACATCCTGAAGGGCAAAGCCGACCACAATACCTACAATTCCAAGGCCGGTTATGAGTGCCGAAACATTCACTCCGTTTATTTGGAGAATGGTAATAAAGGCCAGCAGATATACAACATACCTTGCTACGGAAAAGATAAATCGGGCATTGGTCTCCTTTTTTCCGTCAACGCTGTCCCGTCCGATATATATCTTTTTGAATTTTCCCAAAAGCACAATAATCAATATGGTTAAGGCCACAACAATAACGCTTCCGGCAAATTTCCACGAAATCAAATACCCTATAAATTTTTCCAAAACCGCTTTGCCCTCCCGAAAAAGGATATTTCGTAAAAGAATACCCATAAAATCACCTTCATTATAGCATCCGACAGCTTTTTTTTCAATATATTTATTTTCTCTTCCGTTTTTTGATGACCGATCCTTCCCCTTTTTCCTTCTTGTTTTTTGAATTTCCGTCATATCGGAGGATTTTATTGCAAAAAAACACAGAAATTCATTTAAAAGACTTGAAAAATTCTCTTGAATTGTGTATTATGTATAATGTCTAAAGGTATGGAGAATAAAAAATCGTCATTTTATTGGCAGGAACAAGGAGAAGATAGTTTATGTCAAACAGACTTTTTCAGGGAATAGTTCATCAGATGAGCCAGTCTATAGAGCGCACAATAAGCGTTATAGATGAAGACTCTACCGTTGTTGCAAGCAGTGATCTTTCCAAGGTGGGAGATGCGGTGGGAGTTGACTTTTCAGAAACCGTCTCTTCCGATGTTCCCGTGGCGGCAGAGGGCTACACATATTTAGGCTTTGGTACCATGGGACATAAAGAGTATATCGTTTGCATTGAGGGCGACGATGCGCAGACTGCAAAATATGCCTCCCTGCTTTCTGTTTCTCTTTCCTCCATCAAGCAATATTACGACGAAAAGCACGACCGTGCCAATTTCATTAAAAATGTCATTCTGGACAACATTCTACCCGGAGACATTTACCTTAAATCCCGTGAGCTTCACTTTATTTCCGAAACCTCACGTGTGGTTATGCTTATCCGCATTGTCAGCCGCAACGATGTTTCGGTCTATGAAGTTGTCCAAAAGCTCTTTCCCGACAAGCACAAGGATTTTGTTATAAACATTAACGAGACCGACATCGCCTTGGTCAAGGAGGTCCCCGAGGAAATTGAGCTCAAGGACCTGGAAAACCTTGCCCGTTCCATTGTCGACACCCTTTCCAGCGAATTTTATACCCATGCCGTGGTCGGTATCGGCACCAAGGTGTCCGGTATAAAAGACCTTGCCCGCTCCTTTAAGGAGGCAAATGTTGCCCTGGAGGTCGGCAAGGTGTTTGACAACGAGAAGGCCATCGTAAGCTGTGAGAGCCTCGGAATTGCAAGACTCATTTATCAGCTTCCCACCACCCTTTGCGAATCCTTCCTCAGAGAGGTCTTTAAAAAGGATTCCATAGAAAGTCTCGACCAGGAAACTCTCTTCACCATTCAGCGCTTCTTTGACAACAATCTGAACGTATCCGAAACCTCCAGAAAGCTGTTTGTTCACAGAAACACCCTGGTTTACCGTCTTGAAAAAATCAAGAAGCTGACCGGTCTCGACCTCAGAGAGTTTGACCATGCCATCGTCTTTAAAATTGCCCTTATGGTCAACAAATACCTAAACGCAAATCCCGTAAAATACTGATTTTTTCCTATATGAACTTATTTTATTTCCAAAAGGCTCCTGTTGACAATCAGGAGCTTTTGTGTTATTCTATTGTTACAAAGTTGTAACCGACATGTCTTGATTATATAGAAATACACAACAAAAAGGACAGTGAAATATATGCCTAAAAGCACTTCGTCGGAAGCGCCGCTCATAGAATTTCGCGGCGTCTATAAGGCTTATGACAACGGTACAAAAGCCTTGAACGACGTTAACCTGAAAATATATAAGGGTGAGTTTGTCTTTGTAGTGGGAGCTTCGGGCGCCGGAAAAAGCACCTTTATAAAAATGATTATGCACGAGGAAAAGCCCAATGCCGGTGAAATCGTGGTGGGCAACTATAAGATGTCCCGCCTCAAGGCCAAGGACGTTCCTAAGCTCCGCCGCACCATGGGCATTGTCTTTCAGGACTTCCGTCTTATAAAGGATAAAACGGTTTTTGAAAACGTCGCTTTCGCCATGCACATCGTGGGAGCCTCCAAGCGGGAAATCCGCCGTCGGGTTTCCTATACCCTTAACATTGTGGGACTTACCGAAAAGGCGAGGTGCTATCCCACCGAGCTTTCGGGCGGCGAACAGCAGCGTGTGGCTCTTGCACGTGCCCTCGTTAACAATCCGGCCATGATTCTTGCCGACGAGCCCACCGGAAACGTCGACCCCAATATGTCCTATGAAATTGTTTCACTTCTTAACGAAATAAACAAGCGGGGTACAACCATTATTATGGTTACCCACGAGCATCATCTTGTCAGAGATTTCGGCCACCGGGTCATTATGATTGAGGGCGGTTCGGTTGTTGCCGACAACGAAATTGAACCGGTCATCGTCAATCCCGAGGATATTGCCGAAAAGGCCTCCATGTTCACTAAAGACGCGGCCGAATCGATACATATTCCCGCCGGAACGGTCATGGACAGCGAAGAAACGGCCGAGGCGGAGGACCGGTCGGATGATGACCGGGAGCTTATGTCTCTTGTTTCGGAATTTGCCGACCGCAAGCCAGAGCACGGTACAAATTCCTTTGATCAATCCGGTTCCGAAATCCCCAAAGCCGAGGAATCGGAGGAGGAGCAGACTCCTTTGCTTTCCTTTGCCGACGCCATAGAGGCCTTTACCAAAGATTCGGAAACTGGCGGCCAAAATTCGCAGAAGGAGGGTGACTGACCGTGAAATTCAGAACCTTCCGTTACCTTCTCTCCGAGGGCTTTAAAAATGTTTGGTCCCATAGACTTATGTCCATCGCCTCTTCGGGCGTGCTTATGGCCTGTATGCTTATGATCGGCATTGTTTTTTCTCTTTCGGTCAATATCGACAATTATGTTTCGGAAATACAGCAAAATGCCGTGGTCATGGCCTTTTTCAAGGTCGACATGTCCCGTGAAGACGCCTTGAGCGCCACCGAAACCATAAAAAATCTCGACAACATAAACAGCGTAAAATTTGTCTCCAAGGAGGAGGGCCTCTCCAATCAGGAGGACTCCATGGGAGAGGAATATAAGGAAATCTTTGCCATTCTTCAGGACGACAATCCCCTTCCCGACGGAGTTCAGGTGACCATTGACGACCTGGAAAAATACAACCAGACGGTGGAGGAAATCCGGGGTGTAAACGGTGTGGACATAATCCGCCAGCGAGGCGATTATGTTGACAAGCTTGTTTCCATCCGCTCGGCCATAAGCATAATCGGCACCGGAGTTATACTTCTGCTACTGATTATCTCTCTGGCCATCGTTTCCAACACCATAAAGATAACCATGTTTACCCGCAAGCTTGAAATCAACATCATGAAGGCGGTGGGTGCCACCAACCGGTTTATCCGAACCCCCTTTGTTATCGAGGGTATGCTTCTTGGTATAATTGCAGGTGTGGTTTCTACCGGATGCCTCTACTTTATCTATAAGCTTGCCGAACAAACCCTCATGACATCCTTTACCGGACTTGGCGCTTTTGTCCCCTTCACCAGCTTTGCTTTCAAGCTTCTTGGCGGATTCATACTCATGGGCGCACTGGTAGGTTCGCTTGGAAGCGCCATTTCAATCGGAAAATATTTAAGACACGAAGGGAGCGAGTTCAATGCCATCTTCTAAGTCCAAATTCTTCAGAGCTGCCCTTTCGGCCGTTCTGACCCTTTCGCTTGTTTTAGCCTGTTTTTCCTCAAATTTGATGACGGCCGGTGCCGAAAGCTATCGGGACAAGATAAACGAGCTTGAAAGCAAGCAGGCCAAGGTCAAGGAACAGATAAACAGCCTTAAGTCCGACATAAGCGACCAGGAGGCTCTAAAAAGCGCCCTTCAGGAAGATATCGACACCGTTCAGGCTCAAATAGATATTTATAACGGACAGCTCACCCGGGTGGAAAACCGTCTGTCGGAAATAGAGGCCGAAAAGACCGAAAAGCAAAACAGTCTTGAAGCCACCAAGCAGACCTTTATGACCCGTCTCCGCGCCATGTATGTTTCGGGCGACAATTCCATGCTCAATATACTCATTTCGGCCAATGATTTCGGAGATTTTCTTTACAGGGATCAGCTTCTCTCAAGCGTCGCCACCCATGACAACGCCGTTATGGAACAGCTTAAGGCGGACATTAAGGCCGTTGAGGAGCTGGAAAACGAAGCAAACGCCGAAAAGGAAGAAATAAAAGCCATAAAATCAGAGGTGGACGCAAAACGCGAGGAACTGGGTAACAGAATGAAGGAGCTCAACTCGGTCATTTCCGACCTTGAAGGGCAAAAATCCGATCTGGAGGATCAGCTTGACGAATATTCTGCCGCCATTGACGAATTTGAGGCAAAGATTCAGGCCGAGGCCCAGAAAAGCAACTCCTCTTCCGGTTCCTATGTAAGCGGCAGTCCCAATTCGGGCGGTTGGGTATGGCCCTGCCCGGGATACTATTACATTTCCTCCTATGTCGGTCCCCGCTGGGGAAGAACGCACAACGGCATTGATATCGCCGGAAGCAATATTTACGGAAAGCCCATTGTGGCCGCTCGGGGAGGAACGGTTATTGATGCCGGCTGGAACAGCGGCGGATACGGAAACTATGTTATGATTAACCACGGTGACGGTTTTATAACAGTATACGGCCACATGTCCAGCGTCGCCGCCTACACAGGCCAGTCGGTTTCGGCAGGTCAGTTAATAGGCTATGTCGGAAACTCCGGACGCTCCACCGGACCCCATCTCCATTTTGAGGTTCGCCTTAACGGCGTTGTGGAAGATCCTTTGGATTTTGTAAGCCGTTAACCCAAAACAATATTACCGACAGTATAATTTTCCCTGTTTGTTTTTGCAGAAAATTGACTGTCGGTAATTTTTTTTGATTTTTTTATGTCTTTTCCGTTGTAATCCTGCGTTAAATATGATATAATCCCTCTAATAAAATGTCTTTAGTGTTAGACAAACAAACAGAGGTGTGAACATTGGATTTTTTATCTAACCTTATTAACGGTCTGAGCCTCGGAAGCATTTATGCGGTTATCGCCCTTGGTTACACCATGGTATACGGTATTGCCAAGATGCTGAACTTTGCTCACGGCGACGTCATAATGGTCGGCGGATACATAGTTTTTTCGGCTACCTCATATGCGGGACTCAACCCCTATGTTGCCATTCTCATTTCGGTCATTTTCTGTACCTTGCTTGGCATGACCATCGAGCGTGTGGCATATAAGCCCCTTAGGAACGCTTCGCCTCTGGCGGTGCTCATTACCGCCATCGGCGTCAGCTATCTGCTTCAAAATTTGGCTCTGCTGGTTTTCGGAGCACAGCCCAAAAACTTTACTTCTGTGGTTCCCCTCGACTCCATAAAGCTTTTTGACGGCCAGCTTGTCATTTCGGGCGAAGCCATCGTCACCATAGCCGTCACCATAATCATCATGGTCGCCCTTATGCTCTTTATAAACAAGACCCGTCCGGGCAATGCCATGAGAGCCGTTTCGGAAGACCGGGGAGCGGCCCAGCTCATGGGCGTCAATGTCAACGGCACCATTGCCCTTACCTTTGCCATAGGTTCGGGACTTGCTGCCATTGCCGGAGTGCTGCTCTGCTCGACCTATTCAAACCTCACCTCTACCACCGGCGCCATGCCCGGTATCAAGGCCTTTGTCGCCGCTGTTTTCGGAGGTATCGGCTCGATTCCGGGCGCCATGATAGGCGGTATTCTCATAGGAATAATCGAAATTTTAGGCCGAGCCTACATCTCCTCACAGATGGCCGATGCCATCGTTTTTGCCGTGCTTATTCTGGTGCTTGTTATTAAGCCCTCGGGTATTCTCGGCAAAAAGATTGACGAAAAGGTTTAAGGGGGTCGGACAGTTTGAAAAGCAAAACATTGAAACCGTATGCCAAAACCAATTTTATTACATATGCAGTTCTGCTTGCCGCCTTTGCGATTATACAGACTCTCTACTCGGCCGGCGGACTGAGCAGTATGCTCAAAGGTCTTCTCGTTCCCATTTGCATGTATATCATACTCGCCGTTTCTCTTAATCTTACGGTAGGTATTCTCGGAGAGCTCAGCCTCGGACATGCCGGATTTATGTGCGTTGGCGCTTATACCAGTTCGCTCTTCTCGATACTCATGCAGAACACCATTCCCGAATCTTACATAAGATTTCCCCTCGCCCTGCTTATAGGAGGCGTTTTCGCCGCCATATTCGGCGTGCTCATCGGAATCCCGGTGCTCCGTCTTAAGGGCGATTATCTCGCCATCGTCACTCTGGCCTTTGGCGAAATAATTCAGAACTTTGCAAAATCAATATATTTGGGCTATGACCAGAACGGGGTTCACGCCTCCCTCACCTCGGCCTCGGACATGAACATGGATATGGTCAACGGCACCGTGCTCATAAACGGGCCCCAGGGAATTGAGGGAACTCCCCACGATTCAAACTTTATCATCGGATTTATTCTTGTTTTTATCACGGTTGTCATCTGTCTGAACTTCATTCACTCCCGCTCGGGAAGGGCGGTCATGTCCATTCGTGACAACCGCATTGCCGCTGAGACGGTCGGCATAAACATCACCAAATACAAGCTGATTGCCTTCGGAATTTCGGCATTTTTGGCAGGTGTTGCCGGAGTTCTCTATTCCCATAACCTCAGCATTCTGGCCGCATCCTCCAAGAATTTCGGATACAACATGTCCATAATGATTCTGGTATTTGTGGTCTTGGGCGGAATGGGCAACATCCGCGGCTCGATAATCGCCGCAACCGTGCTCACCCTTCTTCCCGAGGTGCTCAGAGAGGTTGCCGACTACCGCATGCTTATATACGCTCTTGCTCTCATTATCATGATGATATTCACCTCCAACGACACCCTTATAGCCTACCGTCAGCGGTTGATTGAATGGGTTAAGAAAATCTTTGCAAAGAGCAAAAAAGAAAAGGAGGCGGCTGATAATGTCAATTCTTAAAACAACAAATTTGGGCATTTCCTTCGGCGGTCTTCGCGCCGTGGACGATTTTAATATCGAGATAGAAAAAGGCGAGCTTTACGGCCTTATAGGCCCCAACGGTGCCGGAAAAACCACGGTTTTCAATCTTCTTACCGGAGTTTACAAGCCCACCGACGGAACCATAATCCTCGACGGAAAGGACATAACCGGCAAATCCACCATCGAAATCAACAAGGCCGGCATTGCCCGTACCTTCCAAAACATCCGACTTTTCAAGCAAATGTCGGTGCTGGACAATGTCAAGGTTGGCCTTCACAACAAATATTGTTATTCAGTGGCCACCGGAATTTTCCGTCTCCCGAAGTTTTACAAAACCGAAAAGGCCATGGACAAGGAAGCTCTTGAGCTTTTAAGAGTGTTCGACCTTGACTCCGAAGCCTCATATACTGCGGCAAATCTCCCCTACGGAAAACAGCGCAAGCTGGAAATTGCCCGTGCCCTCGCCACCCAGCCCAAGCTTCTTCTGCTTGACGAACCGGCGGCAGGCATGAATCCCAACGAGACTCAAGAGCTCATGGACACAATCAAAAGCATCCGTGATAATTTTGACATGACCATTTTGCTCATCGAACATGACATGCGTCTGGTCAGCGGAATATGCGAAAGACTGACCGTTCTCAATTTCGGTCAGGAGCTTGCCAGCGGTGCGACCTCCGACGTGCTTTCAAATCACGATGTAATCACGGCATATTTAGGAGAATAGGAGGAGAAAAACATGGCTATGCTGGAAGTCAGAGATCTTGAAGTCTACTATGGCGTTATCAAGGCAATTAAAGGAATCTCCTTCGATGTTAACGAAGGGGAGATAATCGCTCTTATCGGCGCAAACGGAGCCGGAAAGACCACCATTCTTCACACCGTTACGGGACTCATTTCCCCCAAACACGGTTCTATAACCTTTGAGGGTCACAATCTTGTTAAAACCCCCGCTCATAAAATAGTTTCTCTGGGTATGGCCCATGTTCCCGAGGGACGAAGAGTTTTTGCCCAGCTTTCGGTTCTTGAAAATCTTAAGCTCGGCGCCTACACCCGCCGGGATTCGGCCGAAATAAATCAAAGTCTGAAAATGGTATATGAGCGGTTCCCAAGACTTGAGGAGCGCAAAAATCAGCTTGCCGGCACCCTCTCAGGCGGCGAACAGCAGATGCTTGCCATGGGACGGGCGCTTATGTCCAAGCCTAAAATCATACTAATGGACGAACCTTCAATGGGTCTTTCCCCCATTTTGGTCAGCGAAATTTTTGATATTATCCGTTCCATAAGCGAAAACGGAACAACGGTTTTGCTTGTTGAGCAGAACGCAAAAAAAGCCCTCGCCATCGCCAACAGAGCATATGTGCTTGAAACCGGAAACATCACCCTTGAGGGCAATGCCTCCGACCTTGCCAACAACGACTCGGTTAAAAAGGCTTATCTTGGCGAATAAGTTTTATTCAATTTTCGGAAAGGTGGATATTTATGTCAAAGAACGTTATTACCATTTCGAGAAAATACGGAAGCCGCGGACGCGACATGGGCGTGGCTCTTTCGGAAATTTACGGCATTGAATATTACGACAAGGATTTGATCAAAATTGCGTCGGAGGAAACCGGCGTTCACGAATCGCTTTTCGGGCAGTCCGACGAAAAAATCAAGGGGTCATTCTTTATCAAACGAAGCGGTGCCTATAACGGTACCGTACAACCCCCTACCAGCAGCGATTACACCTCCGACAAAAACATTTTCAGCCTCCAGGCTCAGGTTATCAAAAAGCTTGCCGAGCGTGAATCCTGCATAATAATCGGCCGATGTGCAAGCCACATTCTCAAAGACCATGACAATGTCTGCAATATCTTTCTCTACGGCTCGGACGATTTTTGCATCAAAAATATTGCCGACCGCTATGCCTTAAAGACGGAGGACGCACAAAAGCTGTGCGAGCAGGTCACCAAGGAGCGGGCTCAGTATTATAAATACTATACCGGAAGAGAATGGATGGACGCCGACAACTATGACCTTTGCATAGATGTAGGCCGTATGGGCTTTGAACCGTCCGTAGAGCTTATAAAATCCTATCTTAACATAATCGGCTTTAAAAAATAAAAAAAGCTCCGCGGTTTTGCTGCGGAGCTTTAATTGAAGGCTAATAATTTATGACCATACACATGGCGGCGGTTATAATATAAACCGCAATACTTAAAAATTTGAATATCTGGTATTTTTTGACCGAAAGCCCTTCGTCCTTGACGGACGACAGCGCCTTGATATAATTTACAAATAAAAATATGTAGAGGGGCGCAAATATAAAGCAAAGGTATCCGTTAATGCCGGGTATAACCATTATGGCCACATTTATGGCGATAATTAGTCCCTGAAGAAGCATGGTTATAAAAAAAGCCTTGCGCCGACGTCCGTTCATTTTGGTCTCTTTTTCGACGATGGGATCGCCGTATTTATCATATTTCATTTTGATCACTCCCTGTCGTCAAATCATAACACAGCCAAAAATAAAAATCAATCCCGAGGTGACCCATGAACAGCAAAAAATTGTCCCAAAGACTGCGGCTTTGCGCCGATTTTGTAACCGAGGGCTGCAGGGTGGCCGACATCGGCACCGACCATGCCGCCCTTCCGGTTTTTCTCGTCCAAAGCGGCAGGTGCGGCGGTGCCGTCGCCTCCGACCTGAGAAAGGGGCCGCTATCCTCTGCCGGGAAAAATATCAAGGCGGCCGGCCTTTCGGAAAAGATATCGACCCGCCTGTCAAACGGCTTTGACGAAATTGCCGAGGAGGAATTTGACGAGGCCGTCATTGCGGGTATGGGCGGTCTGCTCATATGCGACATTCTGCGAAGAACACCATATCGCAACAGCAAATCATTTATTCTCCAGCCCATGTCCGACCCGGAAGAGGTCAGGCGTTGGCTTTACCTACACGGCTTTGAAATCACCCGTGAAAAGGCGGCTTGCGAGGGAAAACGGGTGTATGTGGTTATGCGAGCCGATTACACCGGACAAGCCCGAGTTTTATCCGATTTTGAAGCCCTTGCGGGAACTCTCTCCGCAAACCCGGGAAAAGAGGAAAAAGAATATTTTAAAAAGCTTTCCCGAACGCTGGATAAGCAGATAGAAGGCAAGGGGCATACCGACGCCGATATCTCTCCTCTCAAAGCTCTTAAATCACAAATAGATATTCTTTTGAGGTGAAAAAATGAAGGTAATCGACATTTATAATTTTTTGGATTCCATTGCTCCCTTTAACACCGCCCTGCCCTTCGACAATGCGGGACTGCTTGTGGGGGACGGGCAAAGAGAAATAAACAAGATCGGCGCGGTGCTTGATGTCACCGCCCAAGCGGTGGAATATGCCGCCCAAAACGGCATTGACCTGATAGTCAGCCACCATCCCGTTATTTTTAATCCCCTCAAACGGCTTCAGACCGACAGCGTGCCCTACCTTCTTGCCAAGCACGACATTGCCGTCATCTCGGCACACACCAACCTCGACGCGGCAAAGGGCGGAGTAAACGACGCGCTGGCAAAGGCACTGGAGCTTGAAAACATCGCTCCTCTCGCCGAAAACGACGGCGGCGACTTTCCCCCAATGGGCAGAACAGGCACATTAAAGCGGCCCATGTCCGACCGTGATTTTGCGATATTCGTTGCAGAAAAGCTCTCAACAAAAGCAAAGACCGTGCTAAGCGGCAAGGAAATAGCCAAGGTTGCCCTTTGCGGCGGCGCAGGGGAGGATTTCATTACCCCCGCCCTTAAAGCCGGCGCAGACGCCCTTGTCACCGCCGATGTAAAGCATCATAATCTGCTGCTTGCAGGGTCCCTCGGCCTCTGCCTGATCGACGCGGGACACTTTGAAACCGAGAATGTCGTCGTCCCGATCTTGGCCGAAAAGCTGGCCGCCTTCTCGGCCACCGAAACGGTCATCATCCCCCAATCTCCCCCCGCCGTGTGGTTCTGAAATGCAAAGAGTCACCTTTGAATTGTCTTAAAAGGTGACTCTTTTAATTTTTGAAAATCTATTTGCTTGATTCGGACATCATTTTTTACCGAAAAGTGCTGTCCTCATGAAATGCACACTCGTCGGTTTCCGGCCGATCAAGGATGAAAAACACCGATATTCCTCCACCGACTATGCCCAATATCATTATAATACGATCCAATACATTTCCCCTTGTTACCTAACTCCGCATTTATTATAGATATTTACTGTCTAATCGTCAATGGAAAGTTCCCTTCTAATTTATAATGTTTTCGGTGATCGATATGAAAATATCCTTTGGCGAAAAAATAAGAAATCTACGGGAGGAAGCAGGGCTTACTCAAACAGAGCTCGGAAAAGCAACGGGAATGACCCAAAGGCGCATATCATATATAGAATGTGACAGATACGAGCCGAGCATGGACGACCTTAGAGTACTGTGTAATTTTTTTAAGGTTTCGGCCGATTATCTCTTAGATATATCGTTTAATAATTCTATATACAAAAAAGAGGACTCGCGGTGAGTCCTCTTTTGATTTTTGCGCCTTGATTATTTAGGAACCTTTTCCCAGTCCTTGAGGAAGCCTTCAACGGCTCTGGCGGAGTTGGGGTTGGTAGCCATCTGCATTACCACCTTGAAGGGCATGGTTGCAATGTCGGTGCCCATTCTGGCAAGCTCGGCAACATGAACGGGATGACGGACAGAAGCGGCAACAATCTTGGTGTCGATACCCTGAGCGTCAAAAATTTCTCTGATTTCGGAAACGAGGTTGAGTCCGTTTTCACCGATGTCATCCATACGTCCGACAAAAGGAGCAACATAGGAAGCACCTGCGTTGGCGGCGAGGATTGCCTGGCAGGAGGAGAACACTACGGTATTGCATACCGTGATACCCTCGGAAGAAAGGGTCTTGACAGCCTTGAGTCCTTCGGGAATCATGGGGATTTTAACAACAATGTTCTTGCTCTTTTTGGCAAGCTTTCTGCCCTCTTCGATCATGCCCTCGGCATCTACGCTTAAAACCTCGGCAAAAACGGGGCCGTCGGTCATGATGGCGGTGATGTCGGTAAGAAGATCGTCAAATTTTCTGTTTTCTCTCGAAATGATCGAGGGGTTGGTGGTTACACCGGTGATGGCGCCCATATCGTAAGCGGTTTTAATCTGCTCGATATTTGCGCTGTCGAGAAAGATTTTCATTTTTTGTTCCTCCAATATTTGAATTAAATTTAAAACAATCAGTCAATGGACTTTGCGTTTGCAAGCAGGTATTTCTCGGCTTCATAACACCACAGTCCGTTGTTTTCTGCCACAATCTCGGCAAGCTTTTTGAACATGGGGTCGGTCTCGCCTAATTTTTCAAAGTCCGAAATGGCGGTAAGGGGCATAGAAATGTGGGTATAGATAAGCTTTTTGCCGCCCTTGATGTTGGGAAGGTTAAGGGTGGTTTCCACAACGCTGTCAAGTCCGCCCACATGGGTTATCATGGAAGCGGGGTTGACCTTGCCGCTGCCCATCATGGAAATGACCTCCACAACGTCGTCTATATTGCTGCCCGAGTCACCGGCAATATGGGCTGTGTCATAATGGACATTATAGAAATTGAATTCTGCCGAAAACTCTGTCTTTGTGGGGCCGGCGAAGAAGTTAAGACATCCGTCATGTCCGAGAATTGCGCCGCCCTGCTCCACAACCGGCTTGACGGGGGCAAATACAAAAACATCGTCAAATCCCTTGCCGCCGGTAAGT
>CABMOR010000010.1 GCA_902388225.1 uncultured Oscillospiraceae bacterium
CCGCCGCCGGTCATCAGTATGCCTGTTTGCTTTTTTCGGGGGATGAGCGTCCCCTTACCTCGACGCTTATAGACCCTGCGGGACTTGTTCAGGAAATGCTCAGAAAGCATGGCAGGGGATTTGCCATGGCCCTGCCAAACGCCAACATCATGGGGCTTATTTCCATGCCCGACAACAAGACCAAGTTTGACCGAATAATTATTCAGGCCGCCGAGGATATAAAGGCTCGTCTGGAGCTTGCCACCGAGGGAAAGGTTACGGTGGGAATCGGGGAGATAACCTATGAGCTTTCCAAAATCGGAACCTCCTTTGACTCGGCAAGGCAGAGTCTTGAACGGAGGGAATATACCGGAGGGGACCGAATATATGTTTATACCGAGCCCAGATATTCTCTGCCGAGCTGCCCCTATGAACTGCCCTGCGAAAAGAGACTGTCCTCGGCCGTCAGGCAGGGAAGCCTTATCGCCGCCAAAGAGGTGATTTCGGACATCGGAAACGAGCTTGACAAGATGAATGATGCTTTGCGTCCGGCAGACTTTAAATTTTTCTTCCTTGAAACCGTTGTCAGCCTTTCGCTGAGCATGGGAGTTACCGCCAAGACCGAAAGAAGGATAAATTCGGCCAATCTCAACATATTTGAGATGGTAAACCTCATAAACGATTCCAAAAGCTATGCGGAAAAGTCCTCGGCTTATGCCGAAGCCCTCTTTAAAACCGTCGGAATAAAGGAAAAGAGTAAAAAGCGGCTTCAAATCGAGGCAGCCATAAATTATATCCATTCCCACTATGCCGAGCGTATAACCCTGGACGACCTTGCCGAGCTGTGCGACCTGAGCACCACCTATTTCTGCAAGCTGTTTAAGAGCGAAACAGGCGAGAGCTTTGCCGATTATCTTACATGGGTGAGAATGGAAAAGGCCATTGAGCTTTTGAGAGACCCGAAAATGAAGATATACGAAATTTCCCAAGAGGTGGGATACAGCGACGTTCAGTATTTCAACAAGGTTTTCCGGGACACCACCGGTGTTTCTCCCTCTTTTTACCGAAATCATCTTCTTTATTCATATGAGTAAGCAACATTTAAAGGCTGTGATTATAATCACGGCCTTTTTGTTTTGAAATTTTGCAAAATAACTTAATAAAAAGCAAAATTATATAAAGCATTGGCAAAACTAATGTGGTAGAATTAGCTTGCAATTTGAGGATATACTAATCCTCGAAAATAATATGCCTACGGAGGAATGAAAAAATGAAAGCTGCATATTTAAAGGCCCCTTATAATTTTGAAATAAGGGATGTGGAACTGAGAGAAATTAAGGATACCGAGGTAATCGTCGATGTTAAGGCCTGCGGTTTTTGCGGACACGACAACATTTTGGCCTCCTATCAGGCAACCGAGTGGGAACCCTTTGGCCACGAATTTTCCGGTGTGGTTGAAAAGGTGGGAAAACTGGTCACTAATGTAAAGGTTGGGGATGCGGTCTGCATAGAAACCGCCACCTTTGACCCGCTTATTGACTGCTCGAGAAACGGACGCCCCGATTTTGACAATACCCCAATGGGGGACAGTTTTATGGAGCTTGACAAGGGGTTCAGGACGGCAATGGGCTTTGCCGAAAAGGCAATAGTCCCCGCGAGTCTCTGTGTTAAATTTGACGGCATGAGCTTTGAGGAGGCCGCAATCATGGAGCCTATGGGGGTGGCCTACGACCTGTTTATGACCGCCGATATAAGGCTTAACAACGACGTGCTTGTGCTGGGCTGCGGTCCTATCGGGCTTATGGCGCTTCAGATGGCCAAGGCGGGAGGCGCAAGAAAAATATATGCCGCCGAGTTCTCCTCCGCCGCCGCAAGATGCGAGCTTGCCAAAAAATTCGGCGCCGACGAAATTATATATACCGACAAGGTAAAGCTTGAGGATTACAAATTTGAAAAAGGCGGCGTAGACCGTGTGCTTGTTACCGCTCCTCCAAAGACTATAGGCACGGCCTGCAATGTTTGCAATACCGGCGGAATCGTGGCCTTCCTGGGAATAAGCTATAACGAGCCCACCGTTACCTTTGATTCAAATGTCGTACATCTCAATAAGCTGCAAATCCGCGGCTCCAATGCCATTCCCGCCCTTTATTTCCCTCTGTGCATAGACCTTGTAAAGGCAGGCATCGTGGATGTTAAGAGCCTCGTCTCCCACACCTTTGAGCTTGAAAATATGCCCTCTGCCATGGAACAGTATTATAAGGATAAAGCCACGGCTCTTAAGGCGGTCATGGTCAAAAAATAATTAAAGATCGGATTTAAATATAAGTTGAGACCCTCCCGGAAGGTTTTCGGAAGGGTCTTTGCATTTGAAAAAATATCAAGGTTCTTACGGGGCCTTTTTCCCTTGCAAAAGCACCCAAAATTTCAGAAAAACATAATATTTTGTTATTGTATATTAAATTCTTTTGAGCGAATATTTGTTTTATTAAAGGGAAATAATAGTATAAATACTCATTGGGCATGGAATATAATTTAACTGTTTTTTAAGGAAAAAGGCCGAAAACACGCGATTTTGAGTGAATTTGAAATTTTTTTCCCAAAAAAGCGGTCGGATTTTTCGTAAAAAAATACAGAAAAATGCGTTTTTAATCAAATATTCTTACACCGTTGTTAAAGACGACAAAATAATATAAGAAAAAGCAAAAGTTTATGTAGATTATTGTTGATTTCATAATTTATAATGGGCTTGCCCGATGAGGGAAAAACTCAACAAAGGAGAAACAAAAAATGAAGAAGCTAATCGCACTCTTACTCTCAGTCGCTATGGTAGCGGCATTCAGCTCTTGCGGCCAGTCCGGCAGCAACACAACCAGCGGAGACGGCTCTCAGATCAAGGTAGCCGGAATGGTTTATCTTGAGGATCAGTTCATGCGTATGGTCAGCGCGGGTTACAAGACCGCCGCTGAGGAAGCCGGCGCCAATTACAGAGAGTTTAACTGCAATCAGGACCAGGCAAAGGAAACCCAGACCATCAACACCTATGTTCAGGACAAAATCGACGGTATCGCCATCGCTCCCCTGAATCAGGATTCTTCCATCGAAGCCGTTAAGGGCGCTGCCGGGGCGGGCGTCAAGGTAGTTCTTACCGACTCCACTCTGACCGACGGCTCCTTCCTTGTGGGCGGATTTACCTCCGACCAAACCCAGCTCGGTGCTTCCACCGGTAAGGCCGCCAAGGAATTCCTCGAGAAAACCCTGGGCGCTACCAAAGAAAACCCCGTTGAAATCGCTATCGTATGCTTTGACTCCCTTCTTCCCGAAAAATCCGCTGCTCGTGTAAACGGATTCCTCGGCGAGGTTGGTGACCTTGTTAAGGTTGTTGACCGTCAGGACGCTTGGGAGCAGGACAAGGCCGTTACCACCGTTGACGGCATCATGACCGCTCATCCCAATGTTAAGCTTATCTATGCTGCTAACGACGGCGGCACCGTAGGTTCCACCATGGCTATCGAGAACAAGGGTCTTTCGGGCGTGTATGTTTTCGGTATCGACGCTTCCGAGCAGATTGCTTCCTATCTCCAGAACGACAAGAACGTTCTTCAGGCGGTAACCGGACAGGACGCCTATCAGATGGGTTATCAGAGCATGCAGCTGCTTATTAAGGCCATCAAGGGCGAGGACACCGGCGCCGCAGGCCAGGTCAAGAATGTTGACGGTATCCTGCTCACCCGCTCCAATCCCGACGGCATCAAAACCTATCTTGACGATCTTAAGAAGATTGGCTGATAGCGGCTTGATTTGAAAAAGTTTTTCCTCGGGGGCCGTCTCAAAAGGGCGGCTCCCCCGGAAAAGGTAAACATAATCAAAGGAATGAGGAATTTTAATGAGCGTTTTAGAAGCCCGTAATATTACAAAGGTTTTCCCCGGAACGGTCGCTCTTGACGACGTATCGGTTTCCTTTGACAGCGGCAAGGTTCACGCAATCGTGGGCAAAAACGGATCGGGTAAATCCACCTTGCTGAAAATAATTTCGGGTGCACAGCAGGCCACCTCCGGCGTTCTCATTTTGGACGGCAAGGAAGTCAAGATCGCTTCCACCACCGACGCCTTTAAGGACGGTATCGCCACCGTGTACCAGGAACTCAGTCTTGTTCCCACACTTTCGGTAACCGAAAACATACTTCTCGGAAGAATGCCGATGAAATACGGAATGATAGACTGGAACGCCGCAAACACTCAGGTTAAAAACCTGCTCCAGGAGCTGAGCATTGACATTCCGGTCACTGCGAAGGTCTCAAGCTTGAGCATGTGGCAGCGGCAGATGATTGAGATCGCAAAGGCCATGAGCTTTAATCCCAAGGTGCTCCAGCTTGACGAGCCCACATCTTCTCTTGCCCGTCATGAGGTGGCGGCGCTCTTTAAGATGGTAAGAAAGCTCAAGGAAAAGGATGTTATTATTACTTACGTTTCCCATAAGCTTCAGGAGCTTTGGGAAATTGCCGATGACTGTACGGTCATTCGTGACGGAAAATACATCGGCAAAAAAGATATGAAAGAGCTTTCGCACAGAGAGCTCATTGATATGATGTTCGGCGACACCCAGGTTCAGAGCCGTCCCGACGATCTTATGGTTTCGGACGACGTAGTGCTCAAGGTCAACAATCTGACCCGGGAAGGAAAATTTGAGAATGTGTCCTTTGAGCTTCATAAGGGCGAGGTTCTCGGAATTGCCGGAATGCTCGGCTCGGGAAGAACGGAGCTTCTCAAATCCATTTTCGGAGCCGATAAGTTTGACAGCGGCACCGTGGAGTTCGGCGGCCAGGTCATTAACAAACACCATTCCAGCCTTAAAAAGATGAAATCACTTGGCATGGCTCTTACCCCCGAGGACCGCAAGACCGAGGGACTGGTACTGATGTCATCCATTAACCGGAATCTGGTTTATGCAAGCCTTGGCGTTTTGTCAAAGTTTGGTTTTATGAACGAAAAGAAGGAAAAAGAGTATATCGACAGACAGGTAAAGGATCTTCAGATCAAGGTGGCCTCCACAAGCCTCCCGGTAACCTCCCTTTCGGGCGGTAACCAGCAAAAGGTGGTTGTGGGCAACTGGCTGAACACCAACCCGTCGGTAATGCTGTTTGACGAGCCTTCGAGAGGTATCGACGTGGCCGCAAAGCAGCAGATTTTCAAGATTATGTGGGATCAGTCGAGAAAGGGAATTTCCAGTATTATGGTCTCCAGTGAGCTTGAAGAGCTGCTTGAGGTATGTCAGAGAATACTCATTATGTGTGAGGGAAAGATCGTGGGAGAGGTAAATCCCGACGAGATTCAGACCAACGAGCTGTATGCCCTTTGCATGGGCGACATCCCCGAGGAAAAAAATCAAACCGATCTTCCTTCCCAAAACGATTAACGAGGTGAAAAAAATGAACAATACAAAAGCTCCCGCGTCTCCGCTTCTGAAGGTAGCTTCGGCGGCTGATCGCTTTAAACTTGAAATAATTCTTGTGGTGGTATTTATCGTTGCGACCTTCCTGTCTCCTTCCTTCCTCACCTCGGGAAACCTTCTCAACGTACTTCGCACCGCTTCTCTTAAGGGCGTTATCGCCTTCGGTATGACCTTCGTTATCATCTGCGGAGAGATCGACCTTTCAATCGGCTCGACGGTAGGTCTCAGCGGAATTATCGCCGCCCTTATACTTAAGGCAACCCTGGCGTCGGGAATGAACGGTTTTTTGGCCGGTATTATTGCCATCGGCGGAACCCTTATTGCATGTGCTCTTATCGGACTTATCAACGGTCTGCTTATGACCTACTTCAATATGCCTTCCTTCATTGTTACCCTGGGTATGGTTAACGTGCTCTACGGCGTGGCTGCTTTACTTGCACCCTATCCGGTGACCGGACTGCCCGAGTGGTATAAATGGTTCGGCTCGGGCACCCTCTTCGGATTCCTGCCCGTTCCAGCGGTGTTCCTCGCCCTCTTCTTTGTGGTCACCCTTATTGTCTTGAGAAAGACCAAATTCGGCCGCTCGGTATACGCCGTGGGTGGAAACGCCGAATCCGCCCGTCTTTCGGGCATCAATGTCCGCAAGGTTCGTATAATCGTCATGATGATTGTACAGTTCTGCGCCGGTTTTGCCGGAATCATGATGTCGGCACAGGTTATGTCCGGTACCTACACCTTCGGACGAGGCTGGGAAATGGACGTTATCGCATCGGTTATCATCGGCGGAGCAAGCCTTGCAGGAGGACTCGGAACCTCTTGGGGTACCTTTGTGGGTATCATCTTCCTCGGAATTATCAACAACATCATGACCCTTACCGGCGTATCCTCCGATATGCAGTATGTGGTTCAGGGTCTGCTTATCATCGGCGCCGTGCTTCTCAACTCCTTCAACAACCGCAAGAAGAACGCCTGATAAATTGGGTCGGTTGACCCAAAAACAAAAAGACATTAACTTTTATTTTGCCTTACATCTACGGAATTGCGTTCGGGGATTTCTCTCCTCAGATTGGCTCGGCCTTTCTGATTCCCCGGGCGCAATTCCGCATTTTTTTAAAAAAACTGTTGACAAAGGGAATTAGATGTGATATTATCATACCAACCTACGAAATAGGTAGGATTAAACCGCCCGAAAGGCAGTCAAAAAGAAGGGTCTTGACATTGGGTGGATTTTATGATAAAAACGGAGACAAGGGAAGAACCTGTTTTTTCCTGACTTTCTGTTTTTCGGCGGATGCTTCCGCAACCGGAGGGTTAAAATGAAAAATTACTTTGAAAAGCTGGTTAGAGCGAATTTCCGTTTCGGGCGAATGTGCAGTTTTAAAGAGACATTCAATTTTTAAACAACACTTTAAAAAAAATAAAACCGAAAGGAAATTTAATTATGAAAAAAACATTATCTGTAATTCTCGCAGCCATACTGACTCTTTCTCTCGTATTTTCTCTTGCCTCCTGCTCGTCAGGCTCGGGTGAAAAATCCGACGGCATAACCATCGCCGTTCCCAACGACACCACCAACGAGGCTCGTGCCCTTCTGCTTTTGCAGGAGCAGGGACTTATTAAGCTCAAGGACGGCGCCGGCATAACCGCCACCGTACTTGACATTGAGGATAATCCCTACAATATCAAGATAAACGAGGTGGAGGCCGCCCAGCTTCCCAACGTTTTGAAGGATGTTGACTATGCGGTTATAAACTCCAATTTTGCCATTGCCGCAGACCTTAATCCCTCCAAGGACGCCCTCGCCCTTGAAGGCTCCTCCTCGGCCTATTCGAACATCGTGGCCGTCAAGGAGGGCAACGAAGAAAATCCCCTTGTAAAGGCTCTCGTGGCCGCTCTTTCGAGCAAAAAGGTGGCCGATTTTATAAATGAGAAATATTCCGGTTCGGTGGTTTCGGTGGTTGAAAACCCCGGCGACGGTTTTGATTCTTCGCTGGACTATTCCGCCCTTGCCGGACAGACCGTTTCGGTGGCCGCTTCTCCCGCACCCCACGCCGAGATTCTGGCGGTGGCCAAGGAAATCCTTGCCCAAAAGAGCATAAACCTGGACATTCAGGAATACAGCGACTATGTTGTGCCCAACAATGTGGTTGAGGACGGAACCCTTCTTGCAAACTACTTCCAGCACAAGCCTTATCTTGACGACTTCAATTCCGAGAACAAAACCCACCTTGTCTCGGTGGCCGCCATTCACGTCGAGCCCCTGGGAATATACGGAGGAAAACAGAGTTCTCTTGACGCCGTAAAGGGTAAATAAGACAAACGGTAAAATAAAGTTGCGTTTTGGTTGGTACTGCGGTATAATTTACCGTGGTACCAATTGTTTATATACGGCCGAGGTTTGTTTGACTCGATTTCGGCCCTTAAGAGGTGAAAAAATGATTGAACTGAAAAATATCACCAAGACCTTCGAAACCTCGTCGGGCAGGGTTGAGGCCCTTGACAATGTTTCTCTGACGGTGGAGGACGGGGAGATATACGGAATAATCGGAATGAGCGGCGCCGGAAAGAGCACCCTTGTTCGCTGTATAAATATGCTCGAGCGGCCGACCGACGGGCAGGTGATTTTTGACGGCGTCGACCTGGGAAGTCTGAGCGAAAAACGGCTTAGAGAGGTCAGAAGAAAGATAACCATGATTTTTCAGGGCTTTAACCTGCTCATGCAGAAAACCTGTCTGAAAAACGTCTGCTTCCCCCTTGAGCTTGAGGGTATGCCAAAGGCAAAGGCAAGGGAAAAGGCTCTTGAGCTTTTGGATATTGTGGGTCTTAAGGAAAAGGCAAAGGCCTATCCGGCCCAGCTTTCGGGCGGTCAGCAGCAGAGGGTTGCCATTGCGAGAGCCCTTGCGACCGAGCCCAAGGTCTTGCTTTGCGACGAGGCCACCAGCGCCCTTGACCCCAAAACAACAAATTCCATTCTCGACCTTGTGCAGAGCATAAATAAAAAGACCGGCATAACGGTCATAATCATAACCCACCAAATGAGCGCCGTCGAACGGGTGTGCAGTAAGGTGGCAATTTTGGAGGACGGAAGGGTGGCCGAAGAGGGAACGGTCAGCGAGGTTTTTTCCCATCCAAAGTCTTCTGCTGCCAAGCGGCTGGTTTTCCCCGAAGGGTCTTCGGAGGAATTCTTGTCCGAACAGGACGGCAGTCATCGCTACATACGTGTGGTATTCAACGGCGCCGACGCCACCGACGAGCCCATGATTGCACAGATGGCTCTGAGGGAGGGCATAGAGGCAAGCATTTCCTATGCCTCCACCAAAAGTATCGGCGGAAAGGCCTACGGAACCATGCTTTTGGCTGTTAAGAACGAAAATAACAATTTGGAGCGGGCGGTCAACTTTTTGACCCAAAGCCGGGATGTTTTTGCCCAGGAGGTGACCGGCCATGATAACTGATTTTTTCAGCTCTCCCGAGTGGATTGAAACTGCAGAAATAGTTAAAACCCAGTTTTTGTCGGCCGTGTGGGAAACCCTTTATGTTACCTTGCTTTCCACCCTTTTTGCCATTATAATCGGACTGCCCCTCGGGGTCATTCTGGTGGTGGGGGAAAAGGGAGGGGTTCTCCCTTTGCCAAAGCCGCTTATGCAGGCGCTTAATATCATAATAAATCTGCTTCGGTCGATACCCTTTCTTATTCTTATGATACTTGTTTTCCCACTTACAAGGGTTATTGTGGGAACGGCCGTGGGAACGACCGCTTCGATTGTCCCGCTTACCATCGCCGCATTTCCCTTTGTGGTCAGGCTCGTGGAAAGCAGTCTCAGGGAGGTCAATCCCAACGTCATCGAAATGGCGCAGAGCATGGGAGCTTCTCCCTTGCAGATAATTGTCAAGGTTATGATTCCCGAAAGCATGCCCTCTCTTATTTCCAACATAACCATCGCCGTGACCACCATTCTCGGTTACACGGCCATGAGCGGAATTATAGGAGGCGGAGGACTGGGGAAAATCGCCATAAACTACGGATATTACCGGTATAAATATATCGTTATGCTTCTTGCGGTTATACTTCTTATAGTTATGGTTCAGGTTTTCCAGTCGGTGGGAACCGCCCTGACCAAAAAGACCGACAAAAGGCTTAAAAAATAGTCTGAATAATTTTTTGCGGCCGAAACCACCTGCTTTTTATCAGTGGAAATTTTTCGGATTTGTGTAGACATTTGAGAGAAAATGTGTTATAATAAATTTGACAAGACAGAGTCTTTTAAACCAACACAAAGAAGGTGTGAAAAATGAACTACAACGAAAACGAAATCATCTGCAAATGCAAGAAGGTCAGCTATGCCGACATTGAACGCGCACTCCACACTCACACTCTTTTTTCGGATTTGGAAAAGGAATTTGAAGGCGTGCAGAAGATGACAAACTGTTCCACCGGATGCGGCGGCTGCCATGATAAAATCATGGGTATCATTTCGGATATCATAAGCGGCTGAGTTTTTGCCGTTACATGAGTATATTAAATTAAAAAGGAGATAATAATTATGAAATATGTATGTCCCTGCGGATATGTTTACGATCCCGAAACCGGCGACCCCGACAGCGGCATTGCCCCCGGCACCCCCTTTGAGGAAATCCCCGAGGATTGGGTATGCCCGGTTTGCGGCCTTTCAAAGGACGCTTTTGAGGCCGAATAAGGACGCCTTTAAGAAGGAATAAAAACTTTTTCCGACACAAAGAGTTATCTGCGTGAAGGTACGGGGTTTAGGATTTGAACATTTTGCCGCCGTATCTTTTTGCAGGTACGGCGGTATTTTTTTGAAAAGAGGTAAAGCTATGGAAACAAGAGTTGCAGTTATGGCCATAATCGTGGAAAAGGGCGAGGCGGTGGAGGACCTTAACTCCCTGCTTCACAGGTACCGTGATTTTATAATCGGACGGTTGGGAATTCCGTATAGGGAGAAAAATATCAACATCGTCTCGGTTGCGCTGGACGCCCCGGCCGACACCATTTCGTCCCTTGCCGGAAAGCTTGGGAATATCGACGGACTGAGCGTTAAAACCGCATATTCGGGTGTTAAGGGCAATGAATGACCGGCTTTTTGGCCTTGTGGACGCCCTCGAATCCCGCCGCTCCCTTTCTCTTGAAGAATATGCCGACCTTATAATCGGACAAAACCCCGAGCTTTCGGAATATGCCGCCCAAAAGGCCGACAAAGCGAGGAGAAAAATATATGGGAACACCGTATTCGTGCGGGGACTTATAGAAATAGGAAACTATTGCAAAAACGACTGCCTTTACTGCGGAATTCGCCGTTCAAATAAAAATTGCGACCGATATGTGCTCACAAAAGAGCAGATTCTCAACTGTGCGAAAGAGGGGCACGAGCTTGGTTTTCGCACCGTTGTGCTTCAGGGGGGCGAAGGAATTTTTTCGGTGGAGCAGATATGCGAAACAGTGAAAGAACTCAAGGCCGAGTTTCCCGACTGCGCTCTCACCCTCTCCCTTGGAGAATATGACCGAGAGGATTATGAAAAAATGTTTTGTGCGGGGGCCGACAGATACCTTCTTCGACACGAAACGGCCGACCGAGAGCACTATGAAAAGCTTCATCCTTCGGGAATGTCTTTTGACAACCGCATGAGGTGCCTTGCCGACCTTAAGGAAATCGGATTTCAGGTGGGCTGCGGATTTATGGTGGGTTTGCCTTTTCAGACACCCGATACACTTGCAAAGGACCTTAAATTTGTGGAGGAGTTTTCTCCCGATATGTGCGGCATAGGGCCGTTTATTCCGGCAAAGGGCACTCCCTTTGAGAAATTTCCGGCCGGGAGCTGTGAGACGACGGTATTTTTGCTTTCGCTTATACGGCTCATAAAGCCAAATATTCTTCTGCCCTCCACCACCGCTCTCGGTACCGTTGACCCCCTTGGGCGGGAAAAGGGTATAAGGGCGGGAGCCAATGTTGTCATGCCCAATCTCTCTCCCGTAACCGTTAGGAAAAAATATGCTCTTTACGATAACAAAATCTGTACCGGCGAGGAATCGGCTCAGTGCCGCTCCTGCCTTAACCGTCGCATGGAGTCCATAGGCTATGAAATAGTGACCGACCGCGGCGATATTAAAAAGAGCGTCTGAAGGTAAGAATTATCTGACCCAAAAGAAAGGAATAAAAATATGGCAATTTACAATCCAAAATCCCTCAAGGCCGAGGAGTTTATAAACCACGAGGAGATTCTCGAAACCATTGAGTATGCCGAGAAAAACAAACATAACATTCCCCTAATCGACAGTATTCTTCAAAAAGCAAGGCCGGTCAAGACGGGAAACGAGACCCACTGCGCCGGACTTACCCATAGGGAGGCGTCGGTTCTGCTTGCCTGCGACATTCCCGAAAAGGTGGAGGAAATGTACCGACTTGCCGAGGAGATAAAGCTGGCCTTTTACGGCAACCGCATTGTAATGTTCGCTCCTCTTTATCTTTCAAATTACTGTGTAAACGGATGCCTCTACTGCCCTTATCACCTGAAAAACAAGCACATTGCCCGCATAAAGCTTTCCCAGGAGGACATAAAAAGGGAGGTCATCGCCCTTCAGGACATGGGTCACAAGCGCCTTGCCATAGAGGCGGGAGAGGACCCGGTGAACAATCCCATTGAATATATTCTCGAATCCATAAAGACCATTTATTCAATACACCATAAAAACGGCGACATTCGGCGGGTCAATGTCAACATTGCCGCCACCACGGTGGAAAATTACCGCAAGCTCAAGGAGGCGGGAATAGGAACCTATATCCTTTTCCAGGAAACCTATAACAAAAAGACCTATCTTGAACTTCACCCCACCGGCCCAAAGCACGATTACGACTATCATACCGAGGCCATGGACCGAGCCATGGAGGGGGGTATCGATGATGTTGGACTGGGCGTGCTCTTCGGACTGGAAGGGTATCGGTATGAATTCGCCGGACTGCTTATGCACGCCGAACATCTTGAGGCGGTGCACGGGGTCGGCCCCCATACCATAAGCGTCCCCCGTGTCAAGCGCGCCGACGACATCGACCCCGACGCCTTTGACAACGGTCTTGAGGACGAAATCTTTGAAAAAATCGCCGCCTGTATACGCATTGCCGTTCCCTATACCGGTATGATAATCTCCACAAGAGAAAGCAAAGAGGTGAGGGAAAAGATGCTAAGACTCGGCGTTTCCCAAATAAGCGGAGCCTCCAGAACCTCGGTGGGAGGCTACTGTGAGGAGGAGCGACCCCACGATTCCGAGCAGTTTGATGTGTCGGACCAAAGGACCCTCGACGAGGTTGTAAACTGGCTCATGAAAATGGGCTTTGTGCCCTCCTTCTGTACCGCCTGCTACCGCGAGGGAAGGACGGGAGACCGTTTTATGAGCCTTTGCAAGAGCGGTCAGATACTCAACTGCTGTCATCCCAATGCCCTCATGACCCTGACCGAATATCTTGAGGATTACGCCAGCGAGGACACAAGGGAAGTCGGATATAAGCTCATCGAGGAGGAACTCAAAAAGATTCCCAAGGACAAGGTCAGAGAAATTGCAAGGGAAAATATAGAGCAGATAAAAAATTCAAACCGCAGAGATTTCCGCTTTTAGGGGGGATATGAATGGGACTTAACGATACCGTTTCGGCCGAAAGACCCCACATAGGCTTTTTCGGAGTGAGAAATGCGGGAAAATCCAGCGTGGTAAATGCCGTCACCGGACAGAAGCTGTCGCTTGTTTCGGACATAAAGGGTACAACCACCGATCCGGTCAAAAAGGCCATGGAGCTGCTGCCTTTGGGGCCGGTGGTCATAATTGACACTCCCGGAATTGACGACAGCGGAGAGCTTGGAGAAATGCGGGTAAGGCGAACCATGCAGGTGCTGGAGCAAACCGACATCGCCCTGCTCGTTGTGGACGGGCGAAAGGGTCTTTCCAAGGCCGATGACCGGCTTATCAAGCTTTTTGAGCAAAAGAAAATAAGATATATCAAGGTTTTTAACAAGTCGGATGAGCTGAGTGAAATTCCAAGTCAAAGGGAAGATGAAATTTTCGTCAGCGCAAAGACCGGGCAGGGGATTTATGAGCTTAAGGAAATGATTGCAAGGGCGGCAAAGCTTGAAAAAAACGACCGGCCTCTTGTGTCAGACCTTATAGAGCCGGGGGATCTTGTTGTGCTTGTTGTGCCCATTGATTCGGCCGCTCCCAAGGGACGGCTCATTCTCCCTCAGCAACAGACCATAAGGGATGTGCTGGAGGCGGGAGCAATTTCGGTGGTCACAAGGGAAAGCGAGCTTAAATCCACCCTTAGCTCCCTTGGCAAAAAGCCGAGGCTTGTCATAACCGATTCCCAGGCCTTCGGTCAGGTGGATAGAGATACCCCGAGAGACATACCCCTGACATCCTTTTCCATTCTATTTGCCCGATATAAGGGCGACCTTAAGGAGGCTGTTAAGGGGGCGGCTAAGCTTGACCGCCTTTTTGACGGAGCCCGGGTGCTTATTTCCGAGGGCTGTACCCACCACCGTCAATGTGACGATATCGGGACGGTTAAGATGCCGGCATGGGTGGAAAAATACACCGGCAAAAAACTGAACTTTGAATTCACCTCGGGAGGAGAATTTCCCGATGACCCCACCGGCTATGATCTTGTCATTCATTGCGGCGGATGTATGCTTGGGGAGAGGGAGATGAAGTCCCGTATAAGACGGTGCGCTGAGAAAAATGTGCCCATAACAAACTATGGCATCGCCATCGCACAGATGCACGGTATTTTGCGCCGCTCTCTCGGAGTTTTTCCGGAAATTTTAAAGGAGCTTGACCCGTAAAAAGGGTAAAAGGAATTTAAAATGAGGTTTAATGGCGGCCTCATAGGGATTTATACCCTAAAAAGCGCATATTTGCCGGCAATACTGTAAAAAAAGTCCAAGGCAGAGGAAAGCCTGCCCCGGACTTTTTCTTTGCCTGACAGAAAAACCTCTTGCTTTGGCGGGAATTTTGTGTTATGGTTTACATAACAAGCTTTTTAAGGCGGGAAAACCATGGATATAACCGAAAAATCTCACCGGGCCGAACAGAATAAAAGTCCCGGGGAAAAGGGGTCGAAATCCTTGAAAAAAGGACGCTTTTTTGTAATTGCGGCGGTTTTGGCGGTTGCCGTGGCCTTGGGAATTGTTTTAAACAGCTTTATAACCGTGACCCAAGGCTCGGTCAAAAGGGAGCTTGAGAGGCTTTGCTCCGCGGTGGAGAAAAATCCTTCGGCATTTGAGACCCAAAATTCCGCCCTTTCGGGGGTGCTTTATGACGAGCTGGCGCAAAAGCTTGCGTCCCGGGACTATATTTTCTATCTTTTTGCGAGCGACAGTTCGGTTGTTCAAAAATATACGGCCGATGAAGGTACGTATTATATTTTTAAGCTTTCGGGGGAAGAATACGGCAGTCTTTCGGGACAAACCTATATTTATTACGGAAGTTCTCTTTACCTGTCGGGGCAGGAGGGAAAACGCTATGACGGGGAGGAGAAAAACGACCTTCTCGACCGGCTTTTAAACTACATTCCCGAAGGTTTTTTCGGACGGCACAGCTTTGACCGCCTGCTTGCGACGGCCGACAAAAACAGCCTTGAAATGAGCGAGGTATTTTACGGAGACGGGGTCAAGGCATTTATAAACGACAATGTTTTTCTTGAGCAGTGGGAGGACGGCATTTGCAAAATTTCCTTTGAAAAACACCCGCCCATTGCCGACCTTACCGAAAAAGATGAAGGGGGAGAAGGGTAATGACCGGAAAATTTACGGTAAATAAAACGGTTTCGGCAGTTGTTAATCTTTCGGCGGTTGCCGCCGAGACGGTTGTCGCAGTGGCGGTGCTTTGGAACGAAGGCCTTTCGGCCTTTGAGAGCTTTACAAACGACAGCGCTTTTTTTACCCTGATTGCCTGCCTTATTATGGGGATTTCCCAAATAATCTCTCTTGTGAACATGATTGAAATTCCAAAGTGGGTTAAAGCTTTAAAATATACCGCCCTTTGCTTCTTAACCCTGACGGCCGCAGGGTGGGCAGTTCATGCGGTTTTAAACCTTACGGCGGGAAATTTTGACGCCGTGAATATATCGGCTCTGTCGGTAATTCAAAATGCTGTATGTCCCGTTTTGTGCCTTGTTTCCTTTTTGTTTTTTGAGCGCCGTCCCAAGATAAAAAGACCGGTAGTGCTTTTGGGAATTGTTCCGGCATTTATTTATGCTGCTGTTACCGTGACCTTAAATGTGCTGGGAAAGATGCCCTGGCCCTATCCTTTTTCCTCCCCGACCCAAAGCCCGATTTATATTTCGGCGGCTTGGTTTGGCGGAATATTTGGGGCGGCTTTGGTAATCGGGCTGGTTATTTGGAAGCTTGACTTCGGCAGAAAGCCTGAGAAAATAGGTTCATAATTAAAATAAAAACCGACGGAATTTTTTCCGCCGGTTTTTTTCATGGAATTTTTATCAGATTTCTACCGTCCAGCCGAAGGTGTCTTCGGTTTTTCCCCACTGGATACCGGTCAGGGTATCGTAAAGATGCTGGGTGATGGGGCCGATTTTTCCGCCGTTAACGGTGCATTTTTTGCCCTTGTAGCACAGCTCTCCAATGGGGGAAACCACAGCTGCCGTGCCGCATCCCCATGCTTCTTCAAGCTTGCCCTCTTCCATGGCCTTTTCAAGTTCCTCGACGCTGAGCAGGCGCTCGCTTACCTTGATTCCTTCCTTGGCAAGCACCTCGATGCAGGATTTACGGGTGATTCCCGGGAGAATCGAGCCGGTGAGCTTTGGGGTGACGATTTCGCCGTCTATTTTGAACATGACGTTCATGGCGCCAACCTCTTCGATGTATTTACGCTCGACTCCGTCAAGCCAGAGCACCTGGGAATAGCCTTTCTGCTCGGCGCGCTCGCCTGCACGGTTGCTGGCGGCATAGTTTCCGCCGCATTTGGCATAGCCGGTTCCGCCCCTGACCGCACGGACGTCCTCGTCCTCGATCATGATTTTTACCGGGTTGATTCCCTCGGCATAATAGCTTCCCACGGGGGAGGCGATTATCATAAAGGTGGCGTTGTGAACGGCGTGAACACCGAGGGATTCGTCATTTCCGAACATGAAGGGACGCAGATAAAGAGAGGTGCCGAACTCACTCGGAGTCCAGTCCTGCTCGAGATTTACAAAGGCGGTGAGAGCCTCAAGGGCGTCCTCCTCGGGAATCTGAGGAAGGCAGAGACGCTCGGCTGAATTGTTCATTCTCCTGACATTTTCAATGGGACGGAAAAGCTGAACCTTGCCGTCGGCACGGCGATAGGCCTTAAGTCCCTCGAAAATTTCCGAGCCGTAGTGAAGGACGGTGGAGGCGGGATGCATGGAAATGTTTCCGAAGGGAACGATTCTTGCGTCATGCCAGCCCTCGCCCTTGGAATAATCCATGATAAACATATGGTCGGTGAAGATTTTACCGAATCCCAAAGTGCTCGGTTCGGGCTTTTGTTTTGGGGCTGCGGTTTTGGTGATTTT
>CABMOR010000011.1 GCA_902388225.1 uncultured Oscillospiraceae bacterium
CCTAAAACAACTGTTGTTAAAGAAACAGTAATTAGCGGTGGAAATGCGAATACTGCACCCCTTTTGAAGCGAGCATTTATGTTCCTTGAAGATGGCGATTGGAACTCTGCCAACGAATACTGCGAAAAGGTTCTGGATATCGATCCTGAAAACGCTTCTGCTTATTTGGGCAAATTGTTATCGGAGCTGAGAGTAAGGAAACAAGAAACATTAAAAGACCAAGCAGAACCCTTTGATCATAACAACAATTATCAAAAAGCCGTCCGCTTTGCTGACGAGAAGTTAAAGTCCGCACTTACGGGCTACATTGAACATATCAATACCCGAAATGAAAATGCCCGCCTTGATAGTATCTATACCCGTGCAAAAAATGCGATGTCTGCGGCAAATACCGAGAGTGCTTATAAGGAAGCGGCTCACCTCTTTGAGTCTATTGATGAATATCAGGATTCTGCTGCTCTTGCGCAGGAGTGCTACGAGAAAGCAGAAGTGGCACGAAAAGATGCCATTCTTTCCGAAGGTAAAGCAAAAATGAGCGGTGAGGTTATATCCAATTACGAATCTGCCATAAAGCTGTTTGAATCCATCTCCGGTTGGAAGGATGCCGATGAAAAGATTTACGCCTGTCAAAAGAAGATAGAGGAAATCAAGGCAAAGGCAGAGGCAGATCGTTTAGAAAAAGAACGAAAAGCGAAAATCGCACGCAAAGAAGCAGAGCGTATCGCCAAGCGCAACAAGAAGATAGCAATTATTACAACACCTATCGTTTGCGCAATTATTGCTTTTGTTATCATTTTGAACACCGTTATTATCCCAAACGGCAAATACAACTATGCACTATCGTTGATGGATGCAGGAAATGTCGTTGAGGCATATGAAACTTTAGTAGCGTTAGACGGATATAAGGATAGCGCAGACAAAGCTAACTCTATTTATGATCAGTACAAGGTTGAAAAACTGAAGATTGCCAAAGCTGGAGATTATGTGTTTTTTGGTGCATACGAGCAGGATAACAATACCTCAAACGGTAAAGAAGACGTTGAATGGCTTGTCCTTGAAGTAAAAGACGGAAAAGCACTTGTTATCAGTAAATATGCCCTTGTTTACAAGCCATACAACACGAACTATACGGACGTTACTTGGGAGACCTGCACACTTCGCAAATGGTTGAACAACGATTTTTTGAATTCTGCATTTTCTGCCGAAGAAAAGGCAATGATTCCTACAGTGACCGTTTCTGCAGATAAGAACCCCGACTATAGCACCAATCCGGGCAACGCAACGCAGGATCAAGTTTTTTTGCTCAGCATCACGGAAGCGAATAAATATTTCAGCTCCGATAGTGCAAGACAGTGTGAGCCTACGGATTATGCAGTTGCTAATGGCGCTCGGGAAAGCTACGGCAACTGCCGGTGGTGTCTGCGGTCGCCCGGCGACGATCAGAGTACTGCCGCCAATGTCGACTATGACGGCGTTGTCCTCGTGTACGTCAACCGTTTCGACAGCGCTGGCCTTGCTGTCCGCCCCGCTTTGTGGATCGATCTGAACTCTTAAATCTTCAAATCTCAAATCATCCACTCAGCGCCGTAGGCGCAATCTGCGTGCGAAGCACGCAAATCTTAATACCGCCGTAAGGCGGTCGCACAAATTTTAATTTTAGAGGTATGGCATATGGAGCGCAAGCAAAGCGAATTGACCGTAATTACAAAAGCAAAAGACCTGTGCTCCTATGTAATGACCGTTACGGAAAAATCCCCCAAGCAATTCCGCTTCACATTTGTTAGCCGATTGCAGAATTTGGCACTATCGTCAATAGAAAATCTGTTTCGGGCAAACGATGTGTTTGTTTCTAAAACGGATATACATTCGCAAAAGGAACGACTTTCTTATCAGCGAAGCGCAATGACGGATTTGAAGCTACTTGGATATATTGCTCTGTTATCTATGGAGCAAAACCACTTGGTTTTGGGTAGTATATGATTATAATATGTTTGTGCCTTATGGCAACAATAACCACAGATTACACAGCATATAATAACAGCAATGCTTTTGAGGTTTAATATGGCAACACGATAATTAAAAGTATATTTTAGATTATTATTGACAATTATTCAAAATACAGTTATAATAATTGTTGGGATGGTGACAATATGGCCTTAACTACAAAAGAAAGTATTTTAAAGGTATTAAATGCATATAACCCTTGGTGGAAAACAGGGGCAACTAATCCGGCGCTTACAAAAACTTATAAAAGATTTGCATTTTATGACGCGATGAGTAAATTAGAGAACAAAAGCATTAGAAGAACCGTTGTATTGACCGGAACCAGACGTGTAGGAAAAACAACAATTCAATATCAAATGATTGATGAATTACTTAAAAAGGGTGTTCACCCTAAAAAAATTGTTTTTGTTTCGTTGGATCATCCTATGTTAAAATTAAGTGCATTTGAAGATATACTTGAATGTTATCACGAGAATATTTATCCTGATAATGATGTATATTATTTTTTTGATGAAATACAGTATGCGACAGACTGGGACAAATGGTTAAAAACCATATATGATATGAATCCTGAAACTAATATTGTAGCAACAGGATCGGCAAGCCCTGCATTAATGAAAGGAAGTACGGAAAGTGGCGCAGGGCGTTGGTCGGTCATTAGCGTTCCTACATTATCTTTCTATGAATACTGTGAATTAATTGGGGTTAGAAAACCTGATTTTGATAAAAAATTAAAGATTACGTCATTTTTAAATATGGAACGCAGGGAACAAACAGATGTTATGATGAAGCTATCTGATATTCAAAAGCATTTTAACAGATATCTTCAGGTGGGCGGTTTCCCTGAATTAGCATTATCCGATAATGATGTCATAGCACAGCAAGTGATGCGGGAGGACGTTGTTGACAAGGTTCTGAAAAGAGATTTGCCTTCATTATACAATATAAGGAACTCAACAGAATTGGAAAGAATTTTTTTATATCTCTGTAATGTTTCGTCTGAAATTGTATCTATTGAAAGCTTATCCAAAGAGCTTAACGGTGTTTCAAGACCCACCGTGGAGAATTATATAAGGTATTTAGAAAGCGCAAATTTAATATATCAAAGCTGGCCGATTGATATGGCGGGGAAAAAGATTCTTAAGGCGAAGCCAAAAATTTATGTCGCAGATGCCGCTATAAGGAACGCCGTATTGATGGATGACGATATGCTGACAAACCCTACGGAAATGGGAAAAATTGTAGAAACTGCCGTATATAAGCATATTGCCGCGTTTTATTACCAAAAATCAACTTCTGTGGGATACTATCGAGGGGGAAGAAAAGACAAAGAAATAGATATAGTTGTTGAATATCCGAACACCAACAATTTGCTTATTGAAGTTAAGTACAGAGATTCTGCACCTATACCGGACGATAGTGCAATATGTGAACTTTGTTCAAAGGCTTCTGCGGCAATAATAGTAACAAAGACGTCTGATGATTACGGAATCTACAATGCTCCTGACGGTTCAAAAATGGTTAGGATTCCCGCATATGCTTTTCTTTATTTGTTAGGACATGCAGAGAAAAATGGGTTCAACGCTATTTATTAAGTAGCAGACGTTTTAAGTGATAGCATCCAAGTGATAGCTATTTGATAGCAAAAGCAGAAATACCTCATAGAATTGAGATAATCTGTACCAAATTAAATCATTTCAAGTCAAAATTCCTAAGCAAAATCAGTTAAAGTCTGTTTTGTACTTAGGAGTGGGAATGATTTGATTTGTTTTTTGGGGTGGTTACCAAACAACTTGAAATTTTTTCTTAATATGATATAATGCTTTTAACGAGCTGCAAAAAATGCGTAAGTCCAGTTTTGGACTTACGCATTTTTTCTTATTTTTGGAGGTAATTATATGGAAGAAACCAACAGTTCATATCTCGCCGAGCAAAATGTCGGCAAACTTATGGCCAAATATGCCATACCCTGCACCGTTTCCCTTTTGGTGGGTGCACTTTATAACATCGTCGACCAAATTTTTATTGCAAACGCTTCTTATCTCGGTTCCTTCGGCAATGCGGCAAATACCGTTGTATTTCCCCTTACGGTTATAGCCCTTGGCATTGCCGTCATGATTGGTGACGGTTGCTGTGCCTTTGTCAGTCTTTCCCTTGGCAGGAAAAATCCCCGAGACGCAGCCAAAAGCATGGGCAATTCGATATTGCTTTGCCTTTTAATCAGCATACTTCTGACGGCTGCCTATCTGATTTTTTCCGACCACATTCTTACGGCTTTCGGCGGCAGGGTCAATGCCGAAACCTTTTCCCTTTCCAAGGAATATTTCTTCTGGATTTCTCTTGGAATTCCCTTTTACATGTTCGGTCAGGCCATGAACCCCGTCATCCGTGCCGACCAAAGCCCGAAATTTGCAATGATTTCCACCTTGTCAGGTGCGGTCATCAATATCATTCTTGACCCTGTATTTATTTTTGTTTTTAAATGGGGCATGATGGGTGCCGCAGTTGCCACCGTTATGGGACAAATTATAACGGTTCTTCTTGCTGTTTGGTATATTTGCCACGGAAAAATCATCAAACCTAAGTCGTGCGATTTTAAATTAAGCATCTCTATTATAGGCAAAACCCTGTCGCTCGGTATTTGCAGCTTTCTTGCTCAAATTTCCCTTGTGGCGGCAATGGCTGCCATCAACAATATGATTCGAAAATACGGCGCTTTGGACGTCATTTTCGGTCAGCAGCAATATTCTCATATTCCCATGACGGTGGTGGGCATAGTAATGAAATTTTTCCAGATTATTATATCGGTGGTTATCGGCATGGCGGCAGGATGTCTTCCAATTGTCGGATACAACATGGGAGCAGGTCTTAAAGAAAGGGTTAAGACCTTGTTTACAAAGCTTTTGCTTGCAGAGGTTTGCGTCGGCGCTTTGGCACTCATTATTGCGGAGCTGTTCCCCGGATTTTTGATTCAAATTTTCGGTGCATCAAACGAAAGTGTTTATTACACCGGTTTTGCAATAAAAGCATTCAGAATTTATCTTTGCATGATAATTTTTGCCTGCATCAACAAGGCCGCATTTATCTTCCTTCAGGCAATAGGAAAGCCCATTGAATCGACCGTGCTTTCGATGATTCGTGAAGTCCTTTTCGGAGTGGGGTTTGCCCTTTTGCTTCCGCTGTTTTTCGGACTCGACGGCGTACTTTATTCAATGCCGGTATCTGATATTTTGACCGCCGTAATTTCTGCGGTTATTATTTCAAAAACCTACAAGCAGTTAAGTCATGGAAATCCAAAAGAAATCAACCCATAATAATCAATTGCAGATAGAAGGAAGGCGTATTTTTATTCGGTCTCAAGCTTTTTGACGGTTTTAAAGGATGGATTCAAAAGCAAAGGAATCAAAACTCCGCCCACAGCGTTTCCGGCGGCAACCACAAGCAAAAACCAAAGGGACTCAAGGGAAAACGCCCGGGCATTGGCTATGTAAAAGGCGTCGGCAACAGAATGTTCAAATCCGCAGAGAATAAATGCCGGTACGCAAAAAAGAATGGCTATGGGATTTTGTTTTCTCTTAAATATGTCAACACATATGAAAATGAGAATCCCGCAAAGTATACCGTCTATAAAAACACCGGGAAGAGTCTTTGTTAGCTTTGAAGCGACCAGACTTTCCACCTGCCCCACCGGCGGTTTCAAAAGCCCGGCGCACAAACATCCCAGCACATTTCCGGGCAGCGAAAAAAGGGTATCAATACGCTCTTCGCAATTTTGAGAGAAAATATATCCAATGCGTCCGGTGTAAAGATTCAGTCCGAGATAGACCACGGTCAGCAGTCCAACCGAAAACAGTACCGAACCCACATATTTATTTTCGCAGGAAAGAAAAACATATCCCCCAAGAGAAACGGCTAAACCCGCCAGGATGGATTTCAAAAATCCCGCCGCAATTTTTTTCATATTCAATTTCCTTTCGCCAAAAAGATATATGTATTTTATGTCAAAAAAGCTCTTATTTCAAGGTTTTTGCATAAAAAAAGACAGAAAGGGACTTGAAAATCTTTCTGCCTTTAAATTATTAAGTTATTTATACCAGCGCCTTTTCAAGCTCGGCCACGATTTCCCGACCGGTGGAAAGGCTCATGACCTTTTCGGCAATAGCGTCGGCCTCGGCTTTTGTCCATTTGGAAATTTCTCTTCGGGTGGACAGCACCGATGTTGGAGTTACGCTGTATTCGTCAAGACCGAAGGAAATGAGAAGGGGTATAAGCAGAGGGTCGGCGGCTCCCTCGCCGCACATTCCCACCGTAATTCCCGCCTTTTTACCCTCGGAAATAATATATTTAAGCGATCTCAGAACCGCCGGGTTAAAGACCGAATAAAGGTATTCCACATTTGGATTTCCCCGGTCGGCGGCCATTGTGTATCCGGTCAGATCGTTTGTTCCTATGCTGAAGAAATCGGCTTCCTTTGCAAAAAGGTCGGCGGTCATCGCCGCGGCGGGAGTTTCTATCATAACCCCCACTTTTATATCCTTTTTATAGTCGATTTTTTTGCTTTCCAGCTCTTTTTCGGCTTCTTTTATAAGGGCTTTCACAGCCGAAGCTCGTCCACGCCCGTCACAAGAGGTACCATAATCTGAAGATCCCCGTACACCCCCGCTCTGAGCAAAGCACGAAGCTGGATCTTATACATTTCGGGATTTTTAAGGCAATATCTTACCGCCCTAAATCCCAAGAAGGGATTTTCCTCCTTCACAAGATTCATATAGGGAATGTCCTTATCCCCGCCGATATCCAGGGTGCGTATGACCACCGTCTTGCCCTTCATAACCATAAGGGCCTTTCTGTAAGCCTCAAACTGCTCCTGCTCATCGGGAGCGGTGGTACGGTCCATAAAGAGAAACTCGGTGCGGAAAAGTCCCACCCCTTCCCCGTCATATTCGGCCACCTTTAGGGCGTCCTCGGGGGTTCCTATGTTGGCAAAAAGCATGACCTTCTGTTTGTCTGCTGTTTGGGTCGGCTTCCCCATGTATTTCTTTAGGGCGGCCTTTTCCCTGTCAAAATCCACTCTCAGACGGATATATTCTGCCGTAACCTCTCCCGACGGGTCGGTAATAACCTCGCCCTTCACCCCGTCAACCACCGTAAGCTGGCCGTTTTCGAAAAGCTTAGCGGCATCTTTAACGCCCAGAACTGCCGGAATTTCCATGGCACGGGAAAGGATTGCGGCATGGGAGGTCTTTGAGCCCACCTCGGTAACAAATCCCACAACATTCGCCTTGTCTATACAGGCGGTCATGGAGGGGGTAAGCTCCTTGGCAACAAGCACGGTATCCTTCGGAAGCTCGGAAAGGTCAACTGTATTTGCACCCATAAGTATGGAAATCATCTCATGCTTTATATCACGCACGTCGGCGGCACGCTGACGGGTCATTTCGTCGTCCACCGACGAAAACATGGCAATAAAGGTGTCGCAAACACTTTCCACCGCCTCCTCGGCACATTTGCCGGCGTCGATAAGCTTTTCAATTTCAGAGCACATATAAGGGTCTTTCATCATCATGATATGACCCATAATTATTTCGGCCGCCGCCTCTCCGGCAGTCTCTGCTGCCTTTTTATGCAAGACCTCGTTGCGTTCAAAAAAGGTCTCAAGAGCCTTGGTCAGCCTCTCCTTCTGACTTGCAGGGTCGTTGTCGGTCGTTTTTTCGTATTCCAAAACGGCCTCCCGATATATAACCGCTCTGCCTATTCCGTAACCTTTTGAGGCTCCAATTCCTTTATACATGGCTTATCTCCCTTCTGCTGTGCAGGGTTATTCTCCGAATCCCGCCTCTACCATTGCGACAGCCTCTTCAAGAGCCTCGTTTTCCCTCTCTCCGTCGCATACGATTTCAATTTCACTGCCGCATTTAATGCAGGCGGCAATGATGTTCATAAGACTTTTTCCGTCGGTGTCGTTTCCGTTGGCCTTTAGGGTGACCTTACAGGGATATTTTCCCATGGCGGCCGCAAAGTTGCTTGCGGGACGCATATGAAATCCCATTGGGTTTGTGACAGTTACTTTTTTTGATACCATGTTTTGCATCTCCTCACAGGTTTTAAAGGGGCGAAAGGCATCTTCCGCCCCAAAATTTCAAATTATTCAGTGACCTTTTTCTTAAGCAGTCCAAGCATCAGGCAGGAAACCACCGAGCCGATTGCCAAAGAAAGCAGGTAGTAGGGCCAGTTGCCCACCACGGCAAACACGAATATTCCTCCGTGTGGGGCCATAAGAGTGCAGTTAAAGAGCATGGACAGTCCGCCGGCAATGCCCGCACCCACCATACAGGAGGGGATGACTCTCAAAGGATCGCTGGCCGCATAGGGAATGGCGCCTTCGGTAATAAAGCTCAGTCCCATAATATAGTTTACCGGGCCGCTCTTTCTTTCCTGAATTGTAAATCTGTTTTTAAAGAAGGTTGTGGCAAGGGCTATGGCGATAGGAGGAACCATTCCGCCAATCATGACCGCCGCCATAATATCATAGTTGCCGGAGGTAATGGCCGCCGTGCCGAAAACATATGCCGCCTTGTTGAAGGGACCGCCCATGTCAATGGACATCATGGCTCCAAGCACTATTCCCAGCAGAACTTTGCTTGTTCCCCCCATGGAGTTGAGAATATTTGTAACTCCGGTATTGAGCATTCCCATTATGGGGTTAACGGCACACATTATGACCGCAATCATGCCAAGGCCCACAAGGGGATATATAAGCACCGGCTTTATTCCTTCAAGGGCTCTGGGAAGTTTGTCACACAGTCTTTCAAGTCCGAGCATAAGATATCCGCCCACAAATCCCGCAAAGAGGGCGCCGAGAAATCCCGAAGGAACATCCCCGCCAACCGCCGCAAAGGTGGCGCCGGTGGTGGCAAGATAACCGCCCACAAGACCGACAAGGAAACCGGGACGGTCGGCAATGGAGCGTCCGATAAATGCGGCAAGAATGGGTACCATAAAGTTAAAGGCTGCGCCGCCTATAGTCTTGAAGAATGCGGCAACGGGGGTTGCGGTTCCGAAGTTAGCGTCCTGAGGAGCACCCATGAGAGTGTCGATAAGGAAGGCGATGGCGATGAATATACCTCCGGCCACAACGAAGGGAAGCATGTTGGATACACCGTTCATAAGGTGTTTATATATCTTTCTTCCCGCTCCCTCTCCGGTGTCGGATTCCCCGACCGAGCTGCCGGAATAATGATAGACCGAGGTTTTGTCGGAAAGCACGCGGTTTATAAGCTCCTCAGGCTTTTTAATACCGTCGGAAACCGGCACGCTGATAAGCTTTTTGCCGTCAAAACGAGCCATTTCCACATTTTTATCGGCGGCTATGATTATGCCGTCGGCCTCTTCGATTTCTTTTTTGGTAAGCACATTTTTGGCTCCACCCGAGCCGTTGGTCTCGACCTTGACCGGAATTCCCATTTTCTTTCCGGCCTGTTCAAGAGACTCGGCAGCCATATAGGTATGGGCAATTCCGGTGGGACAGGCGGTAACCGCCAGAACTCGGAACCCGTCCTTTTTTTCCGAAACGGCCTCATTTTTGGCCTCGTCGGGATATTTTTCGGTCTCCTTTTTGTCAATGACAGCGAGGAACTCCTCGGCCGACTGAGCCTTTAAAAGCTCAGCTCTGAAGTCGGCGTCCATGAGCATGGTCATCAGCCGGGAAAGAACCTCCAGATGGAGGTCGCCGTCAACCGGAGCGGCAATCATAAACAGAAGATTTGACGGCTTTCCGTCCAATGCCTCATAATCCACTCCCTCCGGCACGGTCACGGCCGTAAGACCGGGACATTTAACAGCGTCGGACTTGGCGTGGGGTATAGCGATTCCGTCGCCCACCGCTGTCGAGCCCTGTGCTTCTCTTGCCAGAATGGCCTCTTTGTAGACCGCAAGATCATTGAGATTTCCTGCCTTCTCGTGAAGTCCCGCAAGAAGGTCGATAGCATCTGCCTTTGAACCCAATTTCTGATTCAAAAGGATACTGTCTTTTTTCAGCAGATCGGTAATTCGCATTTTTCATGTCCTCCTATAAAAATTATTTTTCATTCTGCAGCTCATGCAGCAATTCATAAATTTTCTCCCTGCTTCCCAGTCCCTCGGAAAAGGCTGTGGCCGCTCCGGCCGCCGTTCCGAGCTGCAGGGCAAAGGCGTAATCTTTTTTGTCGGTGTATCCGGCGATAAATCCGGCCACCATGGAATCTCCGGCTCCCACCGTATCCACGGCGTCTCCGCCTACGGCCGGCTGAAAATGGGTCTGTCCCCTCTCGTCACATAGCACGGCGCCCTTTCGCCCCATGGAAACCAGCACGTTTCTCGCCCCCATTTGTATAAGCTTTTGGGCATACTCGGCCGAACGCTCGGGAGTTTTTATTTCCACACCGAAAATTTCTCCCAACTCGCCGTTGTTTGGCTTGACAAGGAAGGGCCTGTATTTAAGAGAATTTACCAGCAGCTCCTTTGTGGCGTCAACCACAAAATAAACCCCTTTGTCCTTAAGCCGTTCCATTATCCTCTCGTAAATGTCGGAAGGCAGGGTTTTGGGAATACTTCCCGCAAGGACGATAATATCCCCGCCGCTGAGCCTGTCCAGCTTTTCAAAAAGCCGACAAATGTCCTCTTGCTCTATGTCGGGGCCCTGGGCGTTTATGTCGGTCTCCTCCCCGCTTCTTATCTTGACATTTATACGGGTAAGTCCCTTTGCCAGGTGAACAAAATCGGGATGAAGCCCCTGTTGGGAAATGCCCTGTTCAATGGCGTTGCCTGTGAATCCGGCCACAAAGCCGAGCGCCGTTGACTCATGCCCCAACTCCTTAAGCATGAAGGAAACGTTTATTCCCTTTCCTCCGAAAAAAGCGGTTTCACGCTCACAGCGGTTTATACTCCCTTTTTCCAGCTCCTTCATATACACAATATAGTCGATAGCGGGATTGAAGGTCACGGTATATATCATTTTAAAACCTCCTTGATGACAGTTATGTTTCTATACCTCTCGTCCAGCAGACGATCGGTGATTATGCACACATTGCTGCTTTGAGCAAAAGTTACGGCGGCGGTACGGTTGAATTTGGAATGGTCGGCAAGAATATAGGTTACATAGCTTTTTTGAGCCGCCGCCCGTTTGACCCCCGCCTCGTTTATGTTAGGGGTGGTCAGCCCGTTTTCAAGACTGATGCCGTTGGTTCCGAGAAAGGCCTTGGTAAAATTATAGTTTTTTATCGACTCTACGCAGCTTATTCCTACAAGTGCCTGTGTTGTGGGCTTGACCTCTCCGCCGGTCAAAATGACATTAAATCCTCTTTTGGCCAAGCGGTGGGCATGAAGAAATCCGTTGGTCACAAAGGTGGCACCTTTTTCCTCGATATAATCAATGAGTTTTTCGGTGGTCGTTCCGGCGTCGATAAAAATCAGGTCGTTTTTGTTTATTGCCCCGGCGGCATATTTCGCAATGGCGTCCTTTTCGGCCGAATAAAGCTTGAGCTTTTCCTGGACATCAGGTTCGGTGGATATAAGCTCGGCAGTCAGGGCGACGGCGCCCCCGTGCACCTTCTTTAGTTTGCCCTCCCTGTCCAGCGTTGCAAGATCTCTTCGCACCGTCGACTCCGAGGCTTCAAGAACTTCGCAAAGCTCGGTAACCGTCACCGATCGCTTTTTTGCAATTTCATCAAGTATTTTTCCCTGTCTTTGCGCTGTTAACATATTTTTCCCCGTTTTTCCTTTTTAATTTTCAGTGAACAAAAAATCAATATTTGACCGTTTTTGACTGTTTCTGACTGTATATTAACATATTATGCCCGGATTGTCAAGCGTTTTCGGTCAGGATATTTCAAAAATTATCAATTTTTATTTATTTCGGTTATAATCGGTCATTTTTTGATTCTATGAAATATATCCTAAATTTTTTCCGGGCGTTGCGAGAAAAATAAAAATGTGATATAACTATACAGGTGATATCTTGGAGGTGAAAGCTTTGAAAAAAACTTATATTACCGTACTCCCCAATCATTTCGGAGCCTTTTTAAAGGCCAACCGATGTTTTGCCGACCTGGGAATAAACATAACGAGGGTCAGCTACAACAAGGCCATCGACTCTCACACCCTTTTTATCGACGCCGAAGGGAGCGAGGAACAGCTAAAAAAGGCCGATGTTGAGCTTAAAAAAATCGGTTATCTTGAAAACAATAAAAAAGATACCTCCGTGGTGCTTGTGGAATTCACCGTGGAAAACCGACCCGGCAGCGCCACACGGCTTTTAGAGCTTATCAGCAGTTTTAACTTTAATATTTCATATATAAGCGCCAATCCCTGTGCCGACGGCATGCAGATATTTAAGCTTGGGCTTTTGGTTACCGACCGGGAAAATTTTTCTCGGTTTGTATCCGAGGCCGAACAGCTTTGCCCATTAAGGGTGCTTGATTATAACCACGCCGAGCGGACATACGATAACAGCATTTTTTATCAGTCCTTTGTCAACGGTCTTTCCCCGGGAATAAAGCTGTCAAAGGAGGCGAGAAACGAGCTTGCGGTCAACGCCAATCTTGCCATGCAAAATCTTGACGAGGAGGGTCTTTCTCCCTATAAGACCTTTGACACAATCGGGCAAATAGCCGAAATGCTGGGATTTTACACGGGGGATAATTTTAATCCCCGAAAAAACCGAGGTTATTCTTATCGAGCCACCCTGCGGAAGCAATACCGCCATTCTCAAAAGCGAAAATGATGCCTTATTTATCGACAGCGGTCTGGCCGTTTACAGGGAAGAAATGCTCAAGCTTTTCAAAAGCATATTCCATGACTTTGACGGTATGAAAAAGCGTTTATTCATAACCCATTCCGACATTGACCACTGCGGGCTTTTGGAGGATTTCGACGAAATAATCGCCAGTGAGGCTTCAAAAAAGAGTCTGTGTCTCGAATATGAGGGAAAGGACAATTTCAGAGAGCAGAACATTCTCCACAAGCCGTATATAAAAATATGCAAGGCGCTGACCGGATACCGTCCGTGCCATCCGTCAAAAGTTGTCACGCCGTTTAAGACTCCGGAAACACTCACCGAGCCCCTTACAAGTATAGGCTTTCTTGATTTTTCCGACCTTCACTTTGAGGTTTACGAAGGAAAGGGCGGTCATGTTTGCGGAGAAACCGTGCTCATAGATTACGGCAATCGGGTTGCCTTTACGGGAGATATTTATGTTAATCTTAAAGGGCTTTCGGAGGAGCAGACGAAATTCAACCGGCTCGCCCCCATTCTCATGACATCGGTGGACACCGAAAAAGAGCTTTGCGCAAAAGAGCGTCAGGCCATTATCGGAAGGCTCGGTGTCGGAAACTGGCAGGTTTTCGGCGGACACGGAAGTAAAAAGGATTTTATTGTTTCTTTAGAAAAATAGGTGATTAAAATGAAGCATAAGCTTGCAATATTCGACATGGACGGTACGATACTCTACACCCTTGTTGATCTTAAAAACAGCATGAACTACACCCTTGAAAAATTCGGTTTTCCCAAAAGAACGCTGGATGAGATACGTCTTTTTGTAGGAAACGGCATAAGAAATCTTATTGTCCGCGCCGCCCCCAAGGACACATCCGACAAAACCATAAACGAAATGTTTGAGGTGTTTAACGGGCACTATGCCGTACACTGTAACGACAACACCAAAAGCTATGACGGCATAACCGAGCTCATAAAGAGACTGAAAAAAAACGGCATAAAAACTGCGGTGGTATCTAACAAGGCCGACTATGCCGTTCAGACACTTGTGAAAAAATATTTTAACGGCCTTTTCGACTATGCCGTGGGAGAAAAGGCGGGCGTGGGGAAAAAGCCCTGCCCCGACTCGGTCAACGAGGTTTTAAGGGTGCTTGACATTCCAAAAGAGCAGGCAGTATACATAGGGGATTCGGAGGTGGACATCGCCACGGCCAAAAACGCCAAAATGGACTGTATCGCCGTCGACTGGGGATTTCGCGACAGAAGCGTGCTTATACAAAGCGGTGCAACGCTCATTGTATCGGACACCGAATCTCTCTATAAAGAAATATAAAAAATGCACAGCCTAACCCCACCGTGCATAAAACATAAAATATTTTTTGAGTTGTTTCCTAAAACGGTCAATAAAAAGGCAAAAGGGCGGCTTCACATAGGGATTCATTTAAAACCGTGAAATCCCTAAGTGAGGCCGTCCTTATATATGTCTATTTTTAATTATTCCAATAAATCTTTATAATCAACCTTAAATACTTTTATAAATGCGACAATTTCGATATCCGTTACAAACCGTTTCCCACACTCGATTCGCTGAATGGCATTTTTGTCAATATCTATTCCGACCAACTGCATTTTATCCGCCAATGCTCTTTGGGAAATTTTCCTTTCTTTACGAAGCTTGGTAATATTTTGGCCGCAAATATTATTTAAACCTTCTTTTGATTTATTGATAAACATAAATTCTCCTTATTTTGACATTTAGTGCTTGTCAATAAGAAAATTATATGCAGTAATGGACAAAATATGACATTCACAGAATGTCAGATAAAAGGAGAAACCTGTTATGAAAAAACTGTCAGCCATCATTTTATCCACGGTAATTTGCGTATCTTTGTCGGCATGTACCTATGATAACGTTCCTACCAAAGAGCAACCTGACTCATCTTCCGAAGCCATAACCCAAAGCAAAGACCAAGTATTTGGACTGAATGAAACCGCCGTCTTCGATGAGCTGAAATTTACTGCCGGTGAACTGAAAGAAACAAACGGCACTGATTTCTTTACTCCCGAATCGGGAAATGTTTTTGTCGGTATTAAATTTACTATCGAAAACATTTCAGATCAAGAGCAGACAGTCAGTTCGATTTTACTGTTTGACGGTTATGCCGACGATGTTAAGTGCGATTATTCGTATATTGCCGCCTGTGCGTTTGACGAAGGTATAATCGACGGAAGCATTGCACCCGGCAAAAAATTGGTTGGGTGGTATGCAATGGAAGTTCCCGAAAACTGGTCAACCGTCGAATTAAATGTGAAATCTGATTGGTTGTCCGATAGCACGGCAAAATTTGTATTCAATAAATAAAATACAGATTTAAAGAGTTTTCTTTATTTCTGAAGGAAAACTTTCAAAGCCTAAATGTTTATGTTCTCCAAACAACGGTAAAAAAGGATGTGCAAACTTCTGCACATCCTTTTTGTATTCGTATGACAACCACTGGCTCTGCC
>CABMOR010000012.1 GCA_902388225.1 uncultured Oscillospiraceae bacterium
CGAAAAAGGCGGCCCTTGGGGCACCCTCCGTAAGGAAGGTGCCCCAAGGGGTGGCTCCTTTATCAAAATTAAATAATTGATGTGCGTTTTGCGGTATAGCTATTAGCGATGCCGCTTTTTGTTACACACCTTTTCAAAGTGTGTAACCCACTATGACACTTTCAGCGTAAAGATGTCAGTGAACTTTTTATACTCAGATACTTATTGTATGTAGACTTATAATTGTGGGTTTCGCTGGCACAAAATGAACTGTTTTGCGAAGTCTAATCTATATTTTAAGAAGTCTTGCATTTGTTTAACTATTAGAGTATAATTATAAAAAAGTGTTAAAATGAAGGGTATGGGTTATGAGCAACACAAACATGAAAATGATTGATCTATTTTCAGGTGCTGGCGGTTTGTCCGAAGGTTTATCTGAAGCTGGTTTTCACAGCCTTTTTGCTTCTGAAATTGTCCCTGTTTATGCTCAAACATATCAAAAAAACCACCCACACACAACTGTTTGTACTGCTGATATTCGAGAATTGGATGCAAATGAGGTTAGAAATAACCTTCATATTGAACGAGGAGAACTCGATTTAATAGCCGGTGGTCCTCCATGTCAGGGCTTTTCAATCAACGCTCCTATAAGAAGCACATTTGATGAACGAAATCATTTGTTCAAAGAATACCTCCGCTTTGTTGATGCTTTTGCACCTCGCGCTGTACTGATTGAAAATGTTCCCGGTCTTGTGTCCTTTGAACACGGCGCAACACTTCATGCAATTCTGGATGCATTAGCCGAACTTGGTTACGGGGCAGATGTAAGGATATTGGGAGCACCTTATTATGGCGTACCACAAATGCGTTGGCGCACCATAATTCTCGGTGTTCGAGGACGTACACTACCAGTGGGAGCATACCCTGAACCTATTTATCATGCGCCTATCCACGCAAATTTCACCAGCACATTTGATGGTCAATCCATTATCCAAACGCCCTCGCCGGAAGCAAATGCAAATTTTGTAACTGTTCATGAGGCGATCGGTGACTTGCCAATATTGGAAAGTGGCGAACAAGGTGCTATGATTAAAGAGTATCGTTGTGATGCCTTTTGTGACTATCAGCGCAGATCTCGGAGAGGATCCATCGGGGTATTAAACCATGAAGCTCCCAAACTATCCCCGATAAATCTGAGACGTTTGGAGCACATACAGCCTGGGGGGAATTGGACAGACATACCTGATGAATTGTTACCAAAAGGAATGCAACGCGCAAGAAAATCCGACCACACAAAACGCTATGGACGTGTATTGCCAGATGGTTTAGCATCTACAATTTTAACTAAATGTGATCCGCATTGGGGAGCTTTCTTCCATTATGAACAAAACCGCTCTTTCACTGTTCGTGAAGCCGCACGTTTGCAATCCTTCCCTGATCACTTTGTGTTTACCGGAAACCAAGCAGAGCAATTTGCCCAAGTCGGCAATGCTGTCCCCCCGCTTTTGGCTCAAGCAGTTGGATTATCGTTACGTTCGATATTGGATATGGAGGATTAAAAATGTCAGGTTTTATTTCTGAATTTTTCGGTTATCGCGCAGAAGACAATTCTCAAACTGCACTAAAAAACACTTCGAAGCAAGTGTGCCCTTTTCTATCCTCGTTCTGTACCAAGGCGTTAGGCGATAAACACAACCGCACTTTATCTGGTGTATGCGCCGTAAGACAGGTCACAACCGGATCTCCTGATGTCATTTGTTGTCCCAACAGAATTTACGCTGAAAACTACAAGATGCTATCTACTGTTGCACAAAAAGCCTTTGGTGCAGAATATAAATTGTATGCCGGAAAGATAGCCGTCGAGAGGGCTAAAGCGGAAAATGGCTCAGTTGCTGTATTTGGTCATGGTTGGGGCGGTGAACTTCCACTTCCCAAACGTCAAGGTAAAGGCTCGTATTATGTAGATTGGATATTGGCGCATTTGAACGAAGCTGGGGAACTTGTTGAATTTACAGCCATTGAAGTTCAAACCATTGACACTACCGGCACTTATCAAAATGCTCGTAAAGCATTACTTGACCGTCATGCAATAGAAAAAGATACTGTTGGACTGAATTGGGAAAATGTTTCCAAGCGAATTATTCCTCAAATCATATATAAAGGACAAGTACTACAACGTGAAGAATTGTGTAAAAGTGGATTGTATTTTGTTTGCCCAAAACCAGTATATGATAGAGTTTTAGAACGTTTAGGAGGGAAAGACAAACTTCCACAATTTCCCACACAACCGGCGGCTATTCACTTTGTTGCATACGATTATCTACACGACATACCAGTTGAAGATGGAAAAATCAAGCCATTAGGTATAGTTGAAGAATACTGTACTACCGTATACAAGGTACAGGAAGCATTTTCCGCTGTTGATTTGCCAGAGCAAAATGTTTACAGAGATGCCATTAAACGTGCATTGTACGAATGACTATAGATTACTTGCTTTTTTAGAGGTTCGCCTGCAATATTGTAGGCGAACCTTTTAATTATATAAAGAGGCAGTTTAATTCAGGGAGGAATTGAAATATTAAAAAGAGCAAACGGAGACTACTTCCTTACGGAGTGTCTCCCTTCGCAGGGATTTTATTTTACAATATCAAGCAGAGAGGAAATTATGTATTCGACCTGCTCATCGGTCAGCAGGGTATGAAGGGGAAGGGAAATCTCATTTTCATACATTTTGTATGCTTCGGGATAATCGGCCATGTCAAATCCCCGCTTTTTATAGGCCGAAAGAAGGGGCAAGGGTTTATAATGCACATTGCAGGCGATACCCTTTTCTCCCATTTTGCGGATTATCTCGCACCGCTCCTCATGACCGGCGCCCTTTATTCTCAGAAGATACAGATGCCCGCTGGAGCAGAAATTTTCCCCTTTATGATTTGGGGTTATAAATCTTCCGCCGGAAAATGCGGAATTGTATTTTGCGATTATGTCCCGGCGGCGGGAAAGCAGTCCCTCATATCTCGACAGCTGAGCAATTCCGAGGGAAGCCATAATATCGGTCATATTACATTTAAAATAAGGCTCGACAATATCATATTCCCACGCACCCACGCCGCTTTTATGAAGGGCGTCCTTGGTCTGTCCGTGGAGGGAAAGCAACATATAATTTTTATAAATTTCCTCGTCGGAGATGCCGTCTATATGCCTCCATGTGACCGCTCCGCCCTCGGCGGTGGTGAGATTTTTGACGGCATGGAAGGAGAAGTTGGTAAAATCGGCTCGGTTTCCGCTTTTTACCCCTTGCCCAACGGCTCCGAAGGAATGAGCTCCGTCGGCCATGACGATTATGCGTCCGAATGCCTTTTGAAGGTCGGTTTTCGGGCGGAATAAGTCCTTTTTTTCCTCCACTATTCTGTAGATACTGTCATAATCACACATAATTCCGGCAATATCCACCGGAATAATAACCTTTGTTCTGTCGGTTACGGCCTCTGCCAGCTTTGCCCTGTCCATTTCAAGGGTTCCGGGGGCGACATCCACCATTTTAAGGGTTGCCCCCACATGGCAGACCACGCTTGCCGTGGCGGTGTAGGTATAGGCCGGAACAATCACTTCGTCACCTTCCCCCACCCCCAAAAGCCTCAGGGTCATTTCGGCGCAGGCAGTCTGGGAATTGAGGCAGGCACAACCGGCCGCCCCGGTATATTCCTTTATCATTTTTTCAAATTTTTTGGTTTTGGGTCCGGTGGTTATCCAACCCGAGCGAAGGGTGTCCACCACCTCGGAAATTTCGTTTTCACTAATATCCGGAGGAGAAAAGGGAATATTCATTATATAGACTCCTTTTTAAAAGCTTTTGATTGTCTTGACAAATTCTTCGGGATGCTCGGACTTGAAGAGGGCGCTTCCGGCCACCAGCACATCGGCTCCCGCCTCCACAACCTGCTTTCCGGTTTCAAGTCCGATACCGCCGTCCACCTCTATTTTCATATGGGTCAGACCCCGCCGGTTACACTCGGCCCGAATGGCGGCAATCTTGTCAATGGCGCAGGGCATAAAGCTCTGTCCGCCAAAGCCCGGCTCAACCGACATGACAAGCACCATCCCCACCTTTTCAAGATACGGGAAAATGACCCGGGCGTCGGTTCCGGGTTTTATGGAAACGGAAGGAACGGCCCCGTAGGATTTTATCATGTCAAGTGTTCGGTCGATGTCGCTTTCGGCCTCGTAATGAATGGTAATATAATCCGAGCCGCATTGGGCGAACTCCTTGATATACCTATGAGGTTCTTCTATCATAAGGTGGGTATCAATGGGCATATCGGTATACTGATTCAAGGATTTAAGCACCGGAATACCGAATGAAATGTTGGGCACGAACATGCCGTCCATAACGTCAAAATGAAGTATGTCGGCTCCGGCCTTGTTCATTTTATCGCAGGCAGCCCCAAGGCAAGCAAAATCGGCCGAAAGAATAGACGGGGCAACAAGAGTCATAATAAACACACCTTTCAAAGTATTATACACCCGTAATTTTATCACACCCTCCGGTCTTGTTCAAGAGGGTATATGAAAATTACATAATAGTGTTCCATAAAAAGCATGAAAGATTGTTAAAAAAATAACACTTCCGCTATTGCTTTTTTTAAAGGGATGTGGTAAACTTTTAGCGTAATATATTTGTCGAAGATTAGGCTTTTTCCTATTTTCCCCTCGGCAAAGGTTCAACATACCAATTAAAAGGAATGATAATTGTGATTACCGAAAACCAGAAAAATGAGCTCATTCAGCACGTGGCTAACTTTGTCGGTATGGCGTCCATTCGCCTTCCCGACGACGTCATGGCGCGTCTTCAGGAAATGAGAGACAACGAGACAAAGCCCAGCGCCATTACCCTCTATGATATTATGATCGGCAACCAAAAGCGTGCCGTCGAGGTAAAGCGTCCCACCTGTCAGGACACCGGTATTGTTCACCTTTATGTCCGCGCCGGCGCCTTCAGCCCCTACCTCAATGTGCTGACCGACGTTATCAACCAAGCTGTGGCTTTGGCCACAAAGCAGACCCCCCTGCGTCTTAATGCGGTTGAGACCTTTGACGAGTATAACACCGGAACAAATGTCGGTACCGGAGTTCCCTATATCGAGTGGACCATCGTTCCCGATTCCGACAAAATTGAAATGGACGTCTACTTTGCCGGCGGCGGATGCAGCCTGCCCGGCAAATCGGCCGTGCTCATGCCCGCAAAGGGATATGAAGGCATTGTCGACTTTGTGCTTGACATAGTCACCGACCGCGGTGTAAACGCCTGTCCTCCTCTTGCTATCGGCGTCGGTGTCGGCGGATGTATCACCACCGCCACCCATCTTTCCAAAAAGGCACTGCTCCGCAAGGTGGGCAGCAAAAACCCCAACCCCAAGGTGGCCGAATTTGAGCAGATTCTTACCGATGCCATCAACAAAATCGGCATAGGTCCTCAGGGTCTGGGCGGAAGCGAAAGCCTTCTCGGTCTTAATGTCGAGACCATTTGCCGTCACCCCGCCACCCTTGCCGTTTCGGTAAGCACCGGCTGCTGGGCTCATCGCCGTGCCACCCTTGCCATCGATAAGGACGGAAATTGCGATATGATTACCCACAAGGGCGCTGTTATCTAAGTCTTGTCTTGAGCGAAAGGAAAGAATTAAAATGGAAAAGAAAGTTATTACTACACCCATAAAGACCGAAGATATTAAGGATCTTCGCGTCGGTGATATGATTTATCTTACCGGAATGATGGCCACCTGCCGCGATTCCGGTCACGCCCGCCGTGTTCGCGAGGGCGTTATTCCCGAAAAATATGAGTTTGCCGGAAACGCTATTTTCCATGCCGGACCCATCGTTAAAAAGGACGAAAAAACCGGCAAATACAGCATGGTTTCGGTTGGACCCACCACCAGCATGAGAATGGAAGCTTTTGAGGCTGATTTTATCGAGCAAACCGGCGTTAAGCTTATTATCGGCAAGGGCGGAATGGGCGACAACACCGCCGCCGCCTGTAAAAAATTTGGCGCTCTCCACTGTGTGCTTCCCGGCGGCTGTGCCGTCATGGCGGCCGAAGAGGTGGAGGAGGTTGAGGATGTGGAATGGCTGGATTTCGGCGTTCCCGAGGCTCTTTGGATTTGCCGTGTTAAGGAATTCGGTCCGCTGATCGTTTCCATCGATACCGAGGGCAACAATATGTTTACCCAGGTGAAGGAAGACTTCAACAAGGCCAAGGAAGAACAGGCCGCCGCGGTAAAACCCAAGGTTCATTATATGAAATAAGCCGAAAGGCTTTTTGCAAAGGGCGGTATATCCGTCCTTTGCGTCTTTATACCCCTTAAGCAAATTATACCAAAGTTTACAACACCAAGGTAAATTTAGTGGTAAAATATTATTTTAAGTAAAGGATTGATTTTATGAGCAACAAGGTCGCAATTATCGGCGCAGGACATGTCGGCGCAACCATCGCCTACACCCTAACCGTAACAGGTGTGGCAGCAGAGATTGTACTCATCGACATCAACGAGAAAAAAGCTTTCGGTGAGGCAATGGACATCCGTCAGGGTACCGCATACTGCTCCCCCACCAACATCTATTCGGGCGGCTATGCCGATGCCAAAGATGCCGACATCGTAATCATCACATCGGGCGTTGCCCGTAAAGCCGGCCAGTCCCGTCTTGAACTTTCCCAAATCAATACCGACATCATCAAACAAATCGCTCCCAAGGTTACAAAATACGCTCCAAACGCCATTTATGTCATTGTGGCAAACCCTGTGGACATTCTCACCTATGTTTTCACCAAGGTTTCGGGAATTCCCCAGAACCGTGTTTTCGGTTCGGGAACACTGCTGGATACGGCACGTCTTCGCACCAGTCTTGCCGAATATTATAATGTAAGCCAGAAAAACGTTCATGCCTACGTCTTCGGCGAGCACGGCGACACCTCCTTTATTCCCTGGTCGATATCCACCATATCCAGCATCAACATCAACCAGTACCACGACTGCTTCTTCAACGGTCAGGTTGCGGTTCCTCCTGTTGACCGTCAGAAGATTTGGGAGTATGTCAAAAACTCGGGCGGCACCATTATTGCCAACAAGGGCGCTACCTATTATGCCGTTTCCATCGTAACCGCTCAGATTGTCCGCTGCATCTTCTCCAGCGTGGACACCGCCCTGACCGTAACCAGCATGATGAACGGCGAATACGGCATAGACGATGTTTGCCTCTCTACCCTTTCTATTGTCAACAACAAGGGTATAAAGTGCAAAATTCCCACTCCTCTTGACGAGCAAGAAATGGTCCTGCTTCAGAAGAGTGCCGACAGCCTTAAAAACGTTATAAGCGGCCTCAAAATCTGATAAGCTTAAAAAACAAAAAATTCCGCGGGGCGGACACGTCCCGCGGCTCCTAAAAAAGGGAAAGGAATGATTTTCAGCTATGACATACAGCTATTACCCGGGCTGTACGCTGAGGAACAAGGCAAAGGATCTTGATACATACGCAAGACTTTCGGCCAAGGCTCTCGGCATAGAGCTTGAAGAACTGTCCGAGTGGCAGTGCTGCGGCGGTGTCTATCCCATGGGAAGCGATGAAATCGCTCCCAAGCTTTCCTCTGTGAGAGCTCTGGTCGCCGCAAGGGAAAAGAATCAGGCGCTGGTCACCATGTGCTCGGCCTGTCACCATGTCATCAAGCGTACCAACGACGCCATGGCAAACGACAACAACATGAACCTTAAGGCAAACAATTACCTTGCTCTCGAAACTCCCTATAACGGCGAAACCGAGGTTTATCATTTTCTCGAGATACTCCGCGACAAGGTGGGATTCGACAACCTCAAGGCTGCGGTCAAAAACCCCTTGAAGGGCAAAAAAATCGGCGCGTATTACGGATGTCTTTTGCTCCGTCCCGGCAAGGAAATGGGTTTCGACGACCCCGAAAATCCCACAATTATCGAGGATTTCATCAAGGCGCTGGGCGCCACTCCCGTGGTTTATCCCTACCGTAACGAATGCTGCGGGGGCTATGTGACCATGGAGGACGAGTCTTTGCCCAGAAAAAAGGTTGCTCAGATAAACGAGTCGGCAAAAAGTGCAGGTGCCGAAATGCTCATCACCGCATGCCCTCTTTGTATGTATAACCTTAACCACAACAGCCAAAACGGACTCCCCGTTAAATACTTTACCGAAATTCTTGCCGAGGCTCTCGGCCTAAAGGAGGGCACCGAAAATGAATAAACAGCTCTCTGAAGAGATAACCCGCATTGCCGGTGTCAATCCCCGTAAATGCATGAAATGTGGAAAGTGCTCGGGCACCTGTCCCGCATATGATGAAATGGAATATCATCCTCATCAGTTTGTGGCCATGGTCGAGCAGGGCAAGGTCGAGCCCCTTATGGCTTCCAAAAGTCTTTACATGTGTCTTTCCTGCCTCGCCTGCGTCGAGCGCTGCCCCAGAGGTGTTGAGCCGGCGAAATTTGTCGAGGCCGTCCGTCTGGCAGTAATTCGCCAGCAGGGTCAGAACCACATGAAACAGGATGAAATACCCGCCCTTCTCAATGACGATCTCCCCCAGCAGGCAATCGTCAGCGTCATGAGAAAATACAGTAAGTAAGGAGGAAAAGCGCAATGCAAAGAATAGGCGTATTCGTATGCTGGTGCGGCAGTAATATTGCCGGCACGGTAGACGTTAAACAGGTTGCCGAAGCCCTCGGCAAGGAGCCCGGCGTTGTTTTTTCCGCCGACTACCAATATATGTGCTCTCAGGCAGGGCAGGATTTGGTCAAAAACTCCATTAAGGAATACAGCCTCACCGGAGTGGTCATCTGTTCCTGCTCTCCCCGTATGCACGAGGCCACCTTCAGAAAGGCCGCGGCATCTGCCGGAATCAATCCCTACATGGTGGAAATCGCCAACATCCGTGAGCAGTGCTCATGGATACATAAAGACATGACCACCGCAACCGAAAAGGCCATCATCCTCGGTCGTGCCGCCATCGCAAAGGTTCATCTCAACGCCCCCCTCACTCCCGGTGAAAGCCCGGTTACCAAGCGGGCGCTGGTCATCGGCGGAGGTATCGCAGGCATCCAGACCGCTCTGGACATTGCCGATGCCGGATATGAGGTGGATATCGTGGAAAAGTCCCCCACAATCGGCGGAAAAATGGCTCAAATTGATAAAACGTTCCCCACTCTTGACTGTGCAGCCTGTATTTTGACCCCTAAAATGGTCGAGGCGGCTCAGAACGAGAAAATTAAAATCTACTCCTTCAGCGAGGTTGAAGAGGTTGGCGGATTTGTAGGTAATTTTTCGGTTAAAATCCGCAAAAAAGCCCGCTATGTAAACGAAGACATATGCACCGGCTGCGGAGCCTGCACCGAAAAATGCCCCATGAAAAAGGTTCCCAACGAGTTTAACCTCGGCCTTGACAACCGTACTGCCGTTTACATTCCTTTTGCTCAGGCCGTTCCCAAGGTCGCAAGAATCGACCCCAACTACTGCCTCAAGCTTAAAAACGGAAAATGCGGACTCTGCTCCACCGTCTGCGAGGCAAAGGCTATCGACTATACCCAGAAGGATGAAATAATCGAACAGAAATACGGCGCAATCGTGGCCGCCACCGGCTTTAATCCCATTAAGGTTGACAAATATGACGAGTTTGCCTATTCCCAGAGCCCCGATGTTGTCACCTCTCTTGAATATGAGCGTCTCATGAACGCCGCGGGCCCCACCGGAGGCACCCTGCTCCGTCCCTCCGACAAGACCCACCCCCATACCATCGTTTTTGTCCAGTGTGTAGGTTCCCGCTGCGACGAGAGTAAGGGCAAGAGCTACTGCTCCAAGATTTGCTGTATGTATACCGCAAAGCATGCCATGCTCACCCGTGAAAAATATCCCGACACCGATGTTTATGTCTTCTATATCGATGTGCGTACCCCCGGCAAGAATTTTGACGAATTCTATCGCCGTGCCGTCGAAGAATACGGCGTCCACTATATCAAGGGTATGGTGGGAAAGGTTGCTCCTCACGACGGAAAACTGACCGTTCAGGCCTCCGACCTTATCATGAACGAGCAAATCAAGATTGAGGCGGATATGGTTGTGCTTGCCGCCGCCATAGAGCCGGATAAGTCGGCTCGTCCTCTTGCCACCATGCTGACCGCCAGCATGGACACCAACGACTTCTTCACCGAGGCTCATCCCAAGCTCCGTCCTGTGGAAAGTCCCACCGCCGGCGTCTTCCTTTCGGGAGTCTGCCAGGGGCCCAAGGACATCCCCGAAACCGTGGCTCAGGCTTCGGCCGCCGCCGCAAAGGTTATAGGACTGCTTTCCAAGGATAAGCTGACCTGCAACCCCTGCGTTGCACATTCCAACGAAATGATGTGCAACGGATGTTCCACCTGCGCCAACGTCTGTCCCTACGGAGCCATATCCTATATCGACAAGGAATTCCGTTTGGGCGGCGGAAAGACCGAGACCAGACGGGTTGCTTCGGTCAACGAAGCGGTCTGCCAGGGCTGCGGTGCCTGCACCGTTGCATGTATGTCGGGCGCTATGGACCTTAAGGGCTTTGCCAACAAACAAATTATGGCGGAGGTAGACGCGATATGCAAATAGAGAACAAAGAATTTACACCTAAAATCGTGGCTTTCTGCTGCAACTGGTGCTCCTATGCCGGTGCGGACCTTGCGGGTACCAATCGACTGAATTATCCCGCCAATGTCAAGATAATCCGCGTGCCCTGCTCCTGCCGCGTCAACCCCATGTTCATTCTTCGTGCCTTCCAGAGAGGTGCCGACGGCGTTATTATGTGCGGGTGCCATCCCGGCGACTGCCACTATACAACCGGAAACTATTATGCCCGACGCCGCATGACCCTGCTGTTTAGCATGCTGGACTTTTTGGGCATTGAGAGGGGCCGCACCCGTGTGGAATGGGTTTCGGCCGCAGAGGGTGTAAGATTTTCCACCGTTATGAACGACTTTGTTAAGACCGTGACCGAACTTGGACCTAATAAGAGATTGGAGGACCTGAGATGCAAGAAATCTTTGACAAAATGATTGAAAAAGCAGGGGAACTCCTTGAAAAGGGTACTGTCGACCGGGTGCTCGGTTGGAAAGCCGGCGAGTTTTTCTATGACCCCACCCCCGCTGTTTTCGGTTCCAAGCAAGAGCTTTCCGACTTTGTTTACAGCGGATTCTGCGGTGCAAACTTAAGCAAGTATCTTATAAACGAAACAAAAAAGGACGGCAAAATCGCCGTTTTTCTCAAGCCCTGCGACACTTACAGCTTTAACGAACTTTTAAAGGAACATCGCATCGACCGTGAAAAGACCTATGTTATCGGAATTTTCTGCGACGGAAAGCTTGACATCGAAAAGATCAGAGCCATGGGAATCAAGGGTATCACCTCGGTGGACGAAACAAACGACACCCTGACGGTACACACCCTTTACGGCGACAGGCAAATTCCCCGGAGAGACGCTCTGCTCGACCGCTGCACCGTATGCCGCAAAAAGCATGTTGTTTTCGACGAAATGATAACCGTTGACCGTCAGACAGACGACTCCTGGAAGGGCGATCGCTTTGATACGGTTGCCGGTCTTGAGGCCATGACCCCCGATGAACGCTTTGAGTTCTGGAGAGGCGAGCTTTCCAAGTGCATTCGCTGTAACGCCTGCCGTAACGTTTGTCCTGCCTGTTCCTGCACCAACTGCGTTTTCGACAATCCCGATTCGGGAATTTCCCAAAAGGCCGCCGTGGATTCCTTTGAGGAAAACATGTTCCACATAATACGTGCATTCCATGTGGCCGGGCGGTGTACCGACTGCGGAGAGTGTTCAAGGGTCTGTCCCCAGAACATTCCTCTCCATCTCTTAAACCGCAAGTTCATTAAAGATATCGACAGCTTCTACGGCGAGTTCCAGGCCGGCGAGACGGCCGACGAGCCCCGTACTCCTCTCACAAACTTCACCAAGGAAGATGTTGAGCCCACGGTAGTTTCGGACAAAGGAGGGGACAACTGATGCTTAAAATAAACAAGGAAAATTTGGATAAGCTTTTTGCCAAGATTTCCGAGAGCGACGAGCTTTATCTCCCCATCGAGAGAAGCGGAAAGATTGACTTCTTTAAATGGAGCGAGGGTGCAAATGTCCGTCTTGACGAGCTTCATACCAACCGTTCCCCCAAAGACCTCTTCTTCCCCCAGACCGAAAACCTCATGGGATTTAAGATGGACGGCAAAAAGATTGAAATCATCGACCTTCGTGACGAGACCAAGGATTTTGTAGTGTTTGGCGTGCGCGCCTGCGATGCAAAGAGCTTTGAGGTTCTCGACCGTGTATTTTTGAGCGACCCGGTAGACAGCTATTACAAATCCCGCAGAGACAAGGGCACCGTGGTTACCATGGCCTGCTCGGCTCCCGAAGAAACCTGTTTTTGCGGCGTGTTCGGTATTGACCCGACCGCTCCCTGCGGCGACGCCGTAACCTATCTCACCGAAGACGGGCTTTTCTTTGAAAGCCGAACCGAAAAGGGCAAGGTTTTAGAGGAAAAATTAAAGTCTCTCTTTGAGGATGCAGACGCCTCCCCCGTGGAGGCTCAGAAGGCCGCCACCAAGGAAATATGCAAAAAACTCCCGCTCAACGACCTGTCTCTCGACGGACTGGGAAGCGAGGATGTGCTTCTTGAAAAATTCAATTCTCCCGAATGGGCCTCTCTTTCGGAGGCTTGTCTAGGATGCGGAACCTGCACCTTTGTCTGCCCCACCTGCCAGTGCTATGACATCCGCGACTTTGATACCGGACACGGAATTCAGAGATACCGCTGCTGGGACTCCTGCATGTACTCCGACTTTACAAAAACGGCCGGCGGCCAGCCCAGAAAAACCCAGCTTGAACGCTTCCGTCAGCGCTTTATGCACAAGCTGGTCTACTATCCGGCCAACAACGACGGCCTCTTTTCCTGCGTGGGCTGCGGGCGGTGTGTGGCAAAATGCCCCATTTCAATGAACATTGCAAAAGTCATAAAAAGAATAGGGGGTAAAAACTAATGTCAGTAAACGAAACTCTTATTCCCCATATCGGCGTGGTTACCGACGTGAGAATCGACACTCCCGACGTTAAGACCTTCCGGGTCAACGCCTTGGAAGGCGGCAAATGCTTTGAGCACATTCCCGGGCAGTGCGCCATGCTTTCCATTCCCGGAGTGGGTGAGGCCATGTTCTCCATAACCTCCTCCCCCACAAATGAAGAATACATGGAATTCAGCATCAAAAAATGCGGTTGTCTGACCTCTTGGCTTCATCAGATGGATGTGGGGCAGCAAATCACCATACGAGGACCCTACGGCAACGGTTTTCCCGTTGAATCAGACTTTAGGGGCAAGGATCTGCTTTTTGTGGCCGGCGGTATCGGCCTTGCGCCTCTGCGCTCGGTCATCAACTATGTCCGTGCTCACAGAGAAAATTACGGCAAAGTAGATATTGTTTACGGTTCCAGAAGTGCCGATGACCTTGTGGATTACAAGGAAATTATCGACGAATGGGTGAACGAGCCCGATTTTAACGTCTGGCTGACCATCGACCGTGAGCAGGAGGGCTGGGACGGCCATGTGGGCTTTGTTCCCAACTATGTTAAAGAACTTGGATTTGACACCAACAAAACCGTCATTATCTGCGGTCCTCCCATAATGATTAAATTCACCCTGGCCGGACTTATTGAACTCGGCTTTAACAAGACTCAGGTCTTCACCACAATGGAACTCAGAATGAAATGCGGCGTCGGAAAATGCGGACGTTGCAACATCGGCAGCAAATATGTCTGCAAGGACGGTCCGGTTTTCCGCTGTGACCAGCTCGACGAGCTGCCCGACGAGTATTAAGGGAGGTTAAACTTACATGGAAAAAATGGTAAACGTTTTCCTGATGGGCAAAAAATATGAAGTCCCGTCATCACTTACAATTATGGGCGCTATGGAATATGCCGGCTATCAGCTCGTAAGAGGCTGCGGTTGCCGAAACGGCTTCTGCGGTGCCTGCGCCACCATCTACCGTATAAAGGGTGACCGCGAGCTTAAGGTGTGCCTTGCCTGCTCGACTCAGGTTGAGGATAACATGTATGTCGCCACCCTGCCCTTCTTTCCCCTCATAAAGCAAGTTTATGACATCGAAAAGGTTTCCCCCACCCAGGCCGTTATGATGCAGCTTTATCCCGAAATATACAGCTGTATCGGCTGTAACGCCTGCACCAAGAGCTGTACCCAGGGGCTCAATGTCATGCAGTACATTGCCTATGCCCAGCGCGGAGAATTCGACAAGTGCGCCGACGAGTCCTTTGACTGCGTCATGTGCGGAGTCTGCTCCTCCCGCTGCCCCGCCGGCATCTCTCACCCACAGGTGGCAATGCTTGCGCGCCGCATAAACGGCAAATATCTCGCTCCCCACACAGAGCATCTTGAGAACCGTGTAAAGGAAATCAAAAACGGCGACTTTAAGGAACTTCTCGAGAGCCTCATGCAAAAACCCGTGGAAGAAATGAAAGAGCTTTATAACAACCGCGAGATAGAGAAATAAGGAGGTTAAACTATGTATCCCAGCGATTTTGAAGCATCAATAAAAAAGGTTGAAGCTGCCCGCGAAGAAAACGCCAAGCTTGAGCCGAGAAGAATGACAGCCGAGGAAAAGGATACCCTCCTTGCTACATATCATCCTGACTATAAAAAGGAAGAGTTCCGCGAACTCAAGGTCGGTGCCAACAAGGGTGAAAAGGTCCCCACCGAGCTTTGCGCCCTGCTTCAGGGCCACAGCCGCATCAAGGACAACCGTCCCGACCTGTCAACCCCCGACTATGACGTTGACGTTCTTGTTATCGGCGGCGGCGGTTCCGGTCTTGCAACAGCCATTGCCGCTTATCAGGCCGGC
>CABMOR010000013.1 GCA_902388225.1 uncultured Oscillospiraceae bacterium
GAGCAGTATTCCCCTGCAAGAAGGCCGTCCATCGGGCAGAGAACACAGCCGAATTCTTTGGCAAGTAACCTCACCGCCACAATTTCCTCATCCACCTTGCAGCGCCAAAAGGCTTTATCCTCCGTCGGAAGCAAAAAGGGCTCGACAAGCATTATGCGGGCAGAGGTTTTGCTCCTTGCCTCGGTAAGAATTTTGCGGTAATTTTCCGTAAAGACCGAAAGAGGGCGGAAGTTTTGCTGTTCGGCAAAATGCCAGCAGTCGTTAACCCCGATAAGTATTGACAAAATATCGGGCTGTTCGTCGATAATATCCCTTTGCATACGCTCCAAAAGGTCGTCGGTTTTATTTCCGCTTATGCCGAGATTGACAAACTCAAAATCAATATCAGGGTGTTTTTTGCTTATAATTTCGGCGGCATATTTGGGATAACCCGGGCCAAGGTCGTGCTTGTCGTCATAGTTTCTTCCGGCATCTGTTATGCTGTCGCCCTGAAAAAGTATCTTCATAATATCTTCCTTTAAAGTTGAATTTTTACCTCTTGATCAAGGGTTATGGATTTCGGAGTCACAATACAGTCAAAAGCCAGAATTTTCACTCCCGCCCTTTTGGCCGCCTTTAAGGCCTCCCCAAATTCCCCGTGGGTATCGTAATTCGGCTCAAAAAGCTTTATCTCCTTCATCTGAATAACAAAGAGAATATAACAGTCAAACCCCTGCTTTTTCGCCTCTATAAGCTCGTTTATATGCTTAATACCGCGAAGGGTCGGTGCATCGGGAAAACGGGCAACACCGTCCTGCTCAAGGGTAACACCCTTAACCTCCAAAAAAACCTTGTGCCGGCCGTCCTCGATGTAAAAATCAAATCGGGAGTTTTCAAACCCCACTTCTCTTCTGATTTTTGCGTTTTCGGAAAAGAGCAACCCTTTTTTCAGCCATTCCTCGGCGGCGGCATTTGGAATCTGGGAATCCATATTTATAAGAAGAGGCTCCTTCCCCTCCCTCTTTTTTTCCACCGCCACAAGATCATAGGCGGTTTTTCGGCGGGGATTTTGACTTTTTTCCAGATACACCGTCGCCCCCGGAATAAGCAGTTCCCTGCACCGTCCGGTATTTTTAACATGAACGGTGTGGGGATTTTCATCTATATTCACCTTGGCAACAAAACGGTTTTCTCTAAAAAGAAAGGTTCCCTTTTCTATGCTGTTATAGTTCATGAGGCTATCTCTCGGCCGCTTTTTTAAGACGGGCGACAACCTCTTCTTCTCCGAGAAGCTTCATTATCTCGTAAAGGTCGGGGGTGTTCCTTCTGCCGGTAACCGCCACACGGAGTACGGTCGAAAGGTCTCCCACATGTCCCTTATAGGCTTCGGGATTTTGCTTATATTCCTTGACATTGGGGCAGAAGGAAAGCTCGGGACACATGGATTTGATTCCCTCAAACCAGCAATCTTTATCGGCATTTTGGTCATAAACCTCCGCATATTTTAAGAGCGCGGCATTTATATCCTCACGGCATAGGTTTTCGGGCATTTCATAGCTGCTCGGACGAGCGAAGAAATAGCTTGTATATTCCGGCACCTCGCTCCATTTTGCAATGTCCTTTCGGGGATTTTTTCCGGTGCGGTCTATGGTGAAGATGTATCTTGAGAAATCCGGATTTGCCGTGAAGATTTTGAAAAACTCGGGGTCGTTGCTTTGAGCCCAGTTTGAAATGCTTTCATACATTTCATCAGCCGTCATGCCCGAAATTACATTTTTGCTTACATCGTCAAATTTGACGAGATCAAAAAGTGCTCCCGACGAGGACATTTTCTTAAGATTAAAGGGAAAATCGTCCTGGGAAGCGGTCTTGTTAACCTTCCTCCATTCCTCGAAATTCGAGTTGGCAAGGGTGAGCAGATATTCTCTAACCGAGCTTGCGGGATAACCCTGTTCAAAGTAGAAGGAAACTGCCGCTTCGGGGTCCTTTCGCTTTGAAAGCTTGCGCTTTCCGCCGTCCTCCTCCTTCATGAGAGGGGCAATGTGGGCGTATTTCGGTGGCTTAAAGCCAAGCAGCCTGAAAAGCTGGAGATGAATCGGCGCCGAGGCGATCCACTCGTCTCCCCTAACCACATGGGTTGTCCCCATGAGATGATCGTCCACCGCATGGGCAAAATGATATGTGGGGATACCGTCGGTCTTGAGCAAAACGATATCCTGGGTGTTTTCCGGCATTTCGATTCTGCCCTTTATCATGTCGTCAAAAAAGACCTTTCCATCCTCCCTTCCGGGGGAACGCAGGCGTACAACATATGGCTTTCCCGCCTCTATGTTTTTCTTTATTTCTTCAAGTGAAAGTTCTCGGCAGACAGCATAGCTTCCGTAATATCCGGTGGTTTTTTTCTCTTTTTCCTGCTTTTTTCTCACCTCGTCGAGAGCCTCGGCCGAGCAAAAGCAGGGATAGGCAAAGCCCTTTTCAACCAGAGATTTCGCAAAAATGTGATATATTTCCTTTCGGCTGCTCTGTCGGTAGGGGCCGTAGTCGCCCTTTTCCTCCTGCTCGGATATTACTCCCTCGTCCACGGTACAGCCAAAAGCCGCAAGGTCACGAAGAATACCGTTTACTCCGCCTTCAACCTCCCGCTTTTTGTCGGTGTCCTCTATTCTGACATAAAAAACACCGCCGGTAGTGTGGGCCACGCGCTCGCTTATAAAGGCCGAAAAAAGATTGCCGATATGCATAAAGCCGGTGGGGCTGGGGGCATAGCGGGTCACCCTCACCCCCTCCTTTAAGGCTCTTTTGGGGAATCTTTTTTCACATTGCTCGGGGGTTTTTGTTATATGGGGAAAAAGCAGCTCGGCAAGGGCCATGTTGTCCTTTTCTGTCACATCTATCATTCCTTCTGCCAAAGATTCAAATTACGCTTAATTATACCATACCTCCTGCCACATTTCAATTATAACTTTATATGGCGGCGTACTGTTGTAAAAAAATTATTTGTGTGGTATAGTAAAGTCAGAAAAACCGAAAGGGTGTTATAAATGAAGCTAATGTTTTTAGGCGCCGCCCACGAGGTCACCGGCTCCTGCACGCTCCTTACCGCATGCGGGCACAACATTCTCATTGACTGCGGTATGGAACAGGGACCGGACACCTTTCTTAACAGCGATATTCCGGTAGCTCCGGGAGAGATAGACTGCGTACTTCTTACCCATGCCCACATCGACCATTCCGGCAAGCTTCCTCTGCTCTCTGCAAATGGCTTTGACGGACCCATATATTCCACCAAGGCCACCTCAAAGCTATGTTCCATAATGCTTCTCGATTCCGCCCACATACAGGAATTCGAGGCCGAATGGCGCAACCGCAAGGCAAAAAGAGCCGGCAGTCATCCCTATACCCCCCTTTACACCACCGAGGACGCCCAAAAATGCATTACCCGTTTTGTGGGCTGTGATTATCAAAAGGTTTATAAAATCTTCGACGGCATAAGCATAAGCTTTATGGACGCAGGACATCTTCTGGGTTCCTCCTCCATAATAATTTCGGCTACCGAAAACGGTAAAACCCAAAAGCTGCTTTTTTCGGGAGACATAGGAAACATTGACCGTCCCCTCATTCGCGATCCTGCCACCCCTCCCCCGGTGGACTATTTGGTCATTGAATCGACCTATGGGGACCGTCTTCACGGCGAGCGTCCCGACTATGTTGCTCAGCTTTCAAGAATTCTTGACGAGACCTTTGCCGGGGGCGGAAACGTAGTAATTCCCTCCTTCGCAGTGGGCAGGACGCAGGAGCTTCTTTATATAATCCGGGAAATAAAGCAAAAGGGACTTGTTAATTCCGTACCTGACTTTACGGTCTATGTGGACAGCCCCCTTGCGGTGGAAACCACCCATATTTATGGAAACGACATGACCGAATATTACGACGAGGAAACCCTTAAGCTGGTAAAAAACGGAATCAATCCGCTTTACTTCGACGGGCTCAAGGTGGCGGTTACAAGCGACGAGTCGAGAATGATAAACTTTGACAACAATCCCAAGGTTATTATTTCGGCCAGCGGAATGTGCGAGGCCGGACGAATTCGCCACCACTTAAAGCACAATCTTTGGAAATCCGAATCCACCGTGCTTTTTGTCGGATACCAGGCGGTTGGAACCCTCGGGCGGGCCATCACCGAAGGAGCAAAGGAGGTCAAGCTCTTCGGAGAATCCATTCAGGTCAAGGCGCATATTGAACAGCTTGCCGGCATTTCCGGACACGCCGACCGAGACCGGCTTCTTGAATATGCCGTTTCGGCCGCCAAGGGGGCAAAGCAGGTATTTGTCAACCACGGAAACGACCTTGTTACCGAGGATTTTGCAAAGCTCATTTCCGAAAAGCTCGGTGTAAAGACCGCCGCTCCCTATTCGGGAAGTATATATGATCTTGACAGCGGACTTTGCCTTGCTCAGGGAAACACCGAGTACATAGAAAAGCCCAACAAAAACAACAGCTTTGCCGCCTCACCGGCCTTTGACCGTCTGACCGAGGCCGGAAAAAAGCTCCAGCTTATCATCGGGAAAAACCGGGGAGCGGCCAACAAGGATTTGGCCAAATTTGCCGACCAGATTTTAGCTGTTTGTGAGAAGTGGGACAGGTGAAAAAATGTCCGAAAGAAAAACCGTAACAATATACGACGTAGCCGCCGCTGCGGGGGTTTCCATTGCCACGGTCAACCGTGCCCTCAGCAACAAGCCGAGAATAAGCGAAACCACCCGCCGCCTGGTCATAAAGACTGCGGGAGAGCTTGGATACACCGCCAACAAGGCGGCGCAGGCTCTTTCCCGCAAGACCATTAAAATCGGCATCATAATATGCGACACCATTCCCGAGGTTCAGCAGGGTGTTCTGACCGGGATGAGAAAAGCTATTGCCGAGCTCTACGCTCTCAATGTCCACTGTGAGATTTACATTGTGGAAAAGGAGCAGGGAGACAGATTTTCCGAATACAAAAAGGCTTTTGACAAATTCCGCCGGGAAAAGGTCAACGGGATAATAATCTTTACCGGCGACCAACAGCCAAAACAGCGGGAGGAAATCGATTCTCTTTCAAAGAACGGAATTCTGACCGCTACAATAGTTACAGACATTCCCGACAGCAAACGGGTTCTTTCGGTGCGGTGTAACGGCTTCTGCGAAGGGCAAATGGCGTCGGAAATGCTGGCTCTTCTCGTTCCCGGCGGTAAGGCGGCCATTTTCGGAAGTTCGGAGGATGTGGCTATTTGCGCCGAAAATATCGAGGGCTTCCGCAAGGGCTGTGAAACCCTCCCCCTTGTTCCCGGCCCCGTATTTGAAAACCGTGATGATCCCGCCCTTGCATACAGCGCCGTCGACCGGCTTTTAAAGGAATATCCCGATGTGGACGGAATATATATATGCTCGGCAAATTCCGATTCGGTTTGTAAACGAATTGAAGAGCTGGGACTTGTGGGAAAATATAAAATCATTTCCACCGACCTTTTCGAGGGGGTCAGCCAGAACATAGACAAGGGCATAATTAACGCCACCCTTTTCCAAAACCTTGAAAAGCAAGGAGAGCTTGTGGTAAAAACTTTCTATAAAATGCTTTGCGGAGAAAAGGCGGCCGACCCGGAGGAAATTCTTTTTATTCCCGAAATAATAATGAAAAGCAACAAAACCTTTGTGATTGAACGAACCGCAAAGGAAAACGCGATTGACAAACAGTAGAAATTTTGATAGAATTATAAAACATTCTTCTAAGGAGTTTTAAGAATGAAGAAATTTTTATCCCTTTTGATGTCGGCGGCGCTTATCGTGGCGGGACTGACCTCCTGCGGCGAACAGACCGCATCCGACAAAACCTCGGAGGATTCCGCCTCCGAAACGAAAACCGCTTCACAGGAGGAAACAAAAGTTATGCTTACTGGTAAACATCATGTGGAAATCACGGTCAAGGACAAGGGGGTCATAGCTCTTGAGCTGGATGCGGACGCCGCTCCCATTACGGTGACCAATTTTGTAGATCTTGCAAATGAAGGATTTTACGACGGGCTGACATTTCACCGCATTATCAACGGATTTATGATTCAGGGTGGCGACCCCAACGGCAACGGTACCGGCGGTTCGAGCCAGACCATTAAGGGTGAATTTGCCGCAAACGGAGTGGATAACGGCATCAAGCACGAGCGGGGAGTTATCTCCATGGCCCGCTCATCCGCTTATAACAGCGCCTCTTCCCAGTTTTTCATCATGCACAAAGCCGCTCCCCATCTCGACGGTCAGTATGCCGCCTTCGGCCATGTGACAGGCGGTATGGACATTGTGGACGATATCGCCGAAAGCACTCCTGTTGTCGACGGTAACGGAACGGTTGAAAAGAAAAATCAGCCGGTCATGGAAAGCGTCAAGGTAATCGACTGACAGTAAAAATAATCAAGCGATAGGATTGTTCCTATCGCTTTTTTATTATTCATTTTCAAGCAGGGTCGAAAGGGCGGTATAACGCAGTGTTTTGCGGTCGTTCTCGGTCATTTTTATTACCGACTGCTCGGTTCCCACCAGTATTAGCAGTTTTTTTGCCCTTGTCACGCCGGTATAAAGCAAATTTCTGAACATGAGCTGGGGAGGAATTCCGACGGTGGGGATTATTACACAGTCGTATTCGCTTCCCTGACTTTTGTGCACCGTCACGGCAAAGGCCTTGTCCAAACCGTCGGCATCGACCCCCGAATAAAGAGCAATTTTATCCCCGAAACGAACACTCAGAATGCCGGTTGACCGATCGACCGACTGCAGGGTACCTATATCGCCGTTAAACACACCTGAGCCCTGCTTTCCGTCAGTCGCCGTCCACACCACATCATAATTGTTGCGGGTCTGGATAACCTTATCCCCCTCCCTAAGAAGGGCTTTTTCGGTTTTAAATTCGGCCTTGCCGGGCCGGGCGGGATTGAGCAAAACAGAAAGCCTTTCGTTAAGAGCCTCGGTCCCGGTCTCCCCCTTTTTTGAGGGACAGAGCACCTGTATGTTCTCAAAGGAGTCAAAGCCGTATGCGGCCGGAAGTCTCCTTGAGCAAAGCTCTGCCACCTTCTTTGCCGCAAGTACGGGAGACGCCTCTCTTACAAGAAAGAAATCCCCCTCTTTTTTTGAAAAAACCGGCGGCTTTCCGGCTACGATAAGATGGGCGTTCGTGACAATTCGGCTTTCCATGGCCTGACGGAATATCTTATCAAGGCAAACCACCGGCAGTCTTCCGCTGTCATAAAGGTCGCCGAGCACATTACCCGCCCCCACGGCCGGAAGCTGGTTTCGGTCACCAACCATTATGAGGCGGCATCCAAGCTTCATGGCCTTTAAAAGACCCTCGAAAAGCAGAATATCCACCATGGAAAGCTCATCCACAATGACCGCATCGGTGTCGAGGGTGTTCCTTTGGTTTTTGCCGAAAACAATGTGTCCGTTTTGATCCCTCTCGGCCTCAAGCAGGCGATGGAGAGTCTTGGCCTCGTATCCGGTAAGGTCGCTCATACGCTGGGCCGCCCTTCCGGTTGGCGCCGCGAGGGAAAAGGACATTCCCTGCTGTTCGAGTATGGTTATGATGGCCCTGAGGGTGGTGGTTTTTCCGGTTCCCGGGCCGCCGGTCAGAATCAGAATTCCCTTGGATAGAGCCGATATTATGGCCTGCTTTTGATAAAGGTCATATGAAATACCGTTGGCCGATTCAATGGCCGAAATCTGGCTTTCCAGCGCCGTTATGGGGGACGGAGGATATTCCAGCATGGTTTCCATTCTTCCGGCTGCGTAGCTTTCGGCCTCGAAAATTCGGGAGAGAGCGATAAATTCTTTTTCCTTTTTTTCGAAGGAAACGATCTTTTTTTCGGCACACAGACGGTCGCATCCAATGTCTGCGGCATCCTCCGAAACATTAAGCAGTCTCGCCCCGAGAGCAACCACCTTGTCTCTCGGCAGGCAGGTATGACCGTTTGAAAGATTGTGACGAAGGATGTATTCTATACCGCTTTCCACCCGAAAGTCGTTGTCGTCCTCCACACCAAGCCCCTTTGCAATGGCGTCGGCCCTGTCAAAGGAAAATCCGATGCCGTCGAGGCAGAGCTCATAAGGATTTCTTGTTATTCTTTCCACCGACCCGTTTCCGAAGCATTTATATATTTTAAGGCTTTCTTCGGTGGAAATGCCCATGTTGACAAAACGGAGCATAACCTCACGCATGCCGAACATTTTTTTATATTCTTCTCCGATCTGCTCGGCCTTTTTTTCCGAAATTCCCTTGATTTGAGAGAGGCGTCGAGGTTCGTTTTCCATAATATCCAGGGTCTTTTCCCCAAACCGTTCGACAATTTTCGCCGCCGTGGACGGGCCTATGCCCCTGACGGCACCGGCCGACAGATATTTTAAAATCGCCTCAGAGGTGGCCGGTCTTATCTGTTCGTAGGTTATGGCATGAAACTGCCGGCCGTAAAGCTTGTGGGTCTCGAAAAACCCCCGCAGGCGAAGCGTGTCTCCCGCCGAAAGGGCGGCAAACTCCCCCACCACGGTCATTTCCCCGTAATCGGCATTAAATTTTAAGACCGAATAACCGTTGGTTTCATTTCGGTATGTAATACTTTCCACCGCACCCTCGAGTTCTTCAAGGTCGGCAGAGTCATAAAAATTTTGCTCCATTTGCTTCTCCCTTTTATAGGGTCATTTTTCTTTATTATACATCATTGCCGTCAGCTTTGCAAACATTATCAAGTATCACCTTCTGACACCCCGAAACAAGGCAAAAAACCAGTCCCTCCTTGCGGCAGTATCTCTCAAGAACGGCCGACTGGGAGCTGTCCAGACCGCAGTCCACCACCAATAGCTTGACGGAATTCTTTTTGAACATGGGCTCAAACCTGAGCTTTGCCCACATAATACGGTCGGTTATTTGGGAAAGATCGGTTATGGGAACAATTACAAAGGAGCTTTCATCCTTGCAGGACATCAGTCCCTCTACAATTCGCATAACAATACAGCTCAGCCCGTAAACGGCCAGCAGCGATATTGCCACCGTAATAATTTCCTCGGTCATAAAAATACCTCCTGCATATGTTTAATAACAGTTTATGCAGGAGGCTTTAATTGTGTTTTAGCCGATTATTTTAAGTATCTCGTCGAAGTTTTCACAGTAATAATCGCAAAGGGGCTTGGTGCCGCTCTTCTCAATATTTCCGCCGCCGATACCTATTGTTGGGAATCCGGCAAGCTTGATGGAAACAACGCCGGCGCCGCTGTCCTCGATTCCTACAACGTGGTTGCGGTCCTCAAAGGGTATTCCAAGCCCTACCCTTGCCACCTCGGCATAAAGCCAAGGGTGTGGCTTTGGGGAAAGCTCTCCGAGGGTACCCACCGAGCCCTTGCGAAGGGGATAACCGGCGGTTATGGAAGCGTCGTAAAAATCCTCGGCCTTTTCTCCCATTTTAAGGGTATCAAATGCCGACATTATTTCGGGCCATGCCTTTTCGTAAAGGCCGGAGGTGACCAGACCGATTTTTACCCCCTTGGCTTTAAGGGCGAGCAAAAACTCCTTGATTCCGGGGGAGGGAACGAAGGCGCCCTCCTTGCCTCTGCCCTCGAGAATCTCGTTCATTTCTCTGTGGGTGTGACGGAAATAGAAATCTCTTGCCTCTTCAATGGTCTTGTCAGGGCAGTATTTATCGATGCAGTACTGAAGATGCTCCGAAACGCTGTGTCCCGAAACAAAAGGCATGTCGGCCTCTTCAAGCTTAAAATCGGGATCGCCCAGCAGGCTTGCGGTTGTCATTTCTATTATCCAAATCCAAAATTCTTCCGACCTAACGCTTGTTCCGTCCAGGTCCATAAGCACCGCCTTAAGGGGCTTTTCAAATTTAACCTCATGCACCGGATAGTAGGCGGGATATCCCATGGAGGATGTAACATATGCTATGGTCTTGTCCTCATAGGAAATAAACTCCACCTTTTTGTCGCCGGTGGCGGTAATGGATTTTACGCCGTTTTTGCCCACCTCATGAAATCCGTCGCTGCACTTGTCAAGCTTTATAAAGCCGCAGTCCTCGTCGAATACACCGATGGAGGGAATGTTAAAAAAGCTCATTTTGTTCTCCTTTAAACGACCTCCCGCATGACAAGCGGGAGGTCGCAGTTGTTTTTTTATGCCATAAATTTATAGGTGACAATCTTGTGGGGATCAAGCTTTGCGGAGAATTTTCCGTCCTTAAAGTCGACATTTGCCACAAAGTCCTCGTTAAGCTTGACCTCTTGGACGCTCCTTATGGGAAGAATTGTCGAAAGGTCAAAGTTAACGGTATCACCGGTGGTGTTGTAAAGGCGGACAACGGTACCCTTGCCGTCCTCCGACTGTTTGATGGCAGAGGCCATGATTCTGTCGTCGGACAGGGTGATGAAGCTACCTTCAACCGGCAGACTTCCTTCCTTAACAACGCCCTTGATGGCGTTCATGGTGGTCTTGAAGGCATAGGCCTTGTGATATACCTCTGCATCCTTCCAGTCGCCGGTATGAGGATAGATGGCATATTCAAATTCCATCTTGCCGATAGAATGCTGTCCTGTGTATTTGGCAAGCTCCTCAGGTATCATGTCCCAAGCGGCGGTCATGTAGGCGCGCTGGGTGCGAAGAAGGGTGAGCTTAATGGTTCTGGCGTCGTCGTCCTGAACCTCATATTCACGCAGGCCCTTGTTAAGCAGGGCAAAGCCCTCCTTACCGTCGGACAGGTCGAGGAAGTTCTGCATGGGCTGGAAGGGGAAGAATTTCTCCTGGTTGTCGCCGTCCTCGGTCCACTTGATGGTCCTCTTGGCAACATCCCATGCGCTCTCGGAAATCGCCCAGTCGGTATTTACACCGGTGGGGAAGTTTACGCACAGCTTGTGGTCACGGCAATCATTGTTAAGAACGGTCTTGATCTTGACAATGTCGCTTCCCTTTTCAAGGGTAATGTAATAGGTTATGGGAAGTTCCTTCATTTCGGTCAGACGTTCCTTGCTGTCGAGGGTTGCGGCGGCGGGAATCATCATGGAAAGATCGATTTTGAAGGTACCTCTCTGAAGGTTGGATTCCATCATGGTGATGGTGGCATGAGCGCCGTGGCTGGTCACAACATAGTTGCGGGTAGGCTCACAGCTTACATGAGCAGAGCCGGTTTCACCCGAATCGGTGAAGTAATGAAGGTTATCCATGACCTTACCGGTCTTTTTGTTGGTGATGGCGAAGGTTCCGTTGGGATGAATGACGACCTTGAGGTTTTCATTTTCCAACACGCCACAGTCTCTGGCGATAAGCTTTCTGTTTTCGCCGATTTGGGGCTCATAAACAAACTCGGGGCCGCGGAAACGCATGGCATAGGTAGCATAACCGAAGGCGGGAACATTTACCTCAAGAAGAATTCTTCTTCTTTTGATGCGGAAACGGTTGGCCTTGGTGTCCATTTCACGCTCGACGCCCATGGTGATCTCGTCGCAGGAGAGCTCGGTGTATTCCAGCTTGTTGCCGTCCTTGTCAAATATGTCATAAAACTCATCGGCCATGCTCTGTCCGGCAATTCCGGCGAAGGCCTTGCCCTTGGGAGCACCCTTGGGGGTGTCAATTACAAGCTGGACAATCTCCTTGCGGGGGAAGGGCATGGTGTTATAAACGGTAATAACATGATCGGTGGCGTCAAAGGTCTTGGAGGTGTCGACCTGGTTATAAAGGGCCATTACGCTGCGATTGGTAACCTCCTCGGCAACCGTCTGGGCAACCGAGAAATTATACAGCATGTCGTCATGTGCACGGTCGACGGCGGCTCCGCAGATCGAGTCATGAGCATGGCATTTGAGCAGATATTCCCAAGCACGGTCGATGTTTGTGCGGGGATATTCCTTGCCGTAGAAGGAGGCAAAGGAAGCAAGAGGCTCGGCCTGGTTAACAAGATAGTTTTCACACTTGTCGTTGAGAATTTTGAGCTTTATACGGGAGGAATGTGTGGCGCCGTAGAGCGAGTTGAAGTTGCCGTATTCCATGGTGGTATAACGGAGCTCTCCGTGATGAACATACATATCCTCGGGCTTCATGACCTTGCGGATGGTGTCCATATAATCGTCAAGGGACTCCTGGACAAACTCGATGTCGTCGCACACCTTGTTCATATCGGCCATCATTTCGGGCAGATATCTGTAAGGCTCGTCGTTATCTTCCATGTTAAGAGCAAGCAGGTGGTTTCCGATGGCATAGGGCATGGTCTGCTTGCGGATGTTTTCTATTCCCCTCTTCATGACCTCGGGATCGTGAATATAATCGAAATCCTCGTTGAGAAGGGTGAAGGCCTTTTCGTAAAGGTCCATGTCGGACATATGTACCGGAACCTCGTCTACATCGTAGTAGTAGTTAAGGTCCTTTGCGGTCTCCTTACCGAGCACAATGGCACTGTGAACATAGAAGAACCAGTTGGTACGGGTTACCTCGTCGAAGGTACGCAGGGTATCAAGCTCGGAGCCGTCGGCGCCTATCCACTGGAAAAGCGGGGTCTTGATAACATGCTTGTTGGTTCCGCGGTAGAAAATTGCGGTGTCGATGTCAAAGCCTCTGTAAAGCTGGGGCATCTGAGAGTTCTGGCCGTAGGAAGTGGCGGTATAGCCCGATTTCATGCCGCCGCCGAACTCGGCAGCCATTTCGTGACCCTTGAGCAGGTTACGTACCAGCGACTCGGGTGCCACCGTGTTGGTTTCGGGTAGGGTGTACCAGTTTACAACCCACATTTTCTTGGCTTCTATGAGCTTCTTTATACGCTCTCTGTTCTCGGGACGAACGGCCAGATAGTCCTCAATAACTATCATACCGCCGTCTACGCAGAAGCATTTATAAGAGTCCTTGGTCTCAAGGATGTTGATGATGTTATCCATTAGATCCACAAGACGGAGCTTGGACTGTTCGGCAGTGTGCCGCCACTCTCTGTCCCAGTGGGTACCGCTGATAACGTGCATCGTGTATTTTTTGTTACCCATTTTTTATCCTCCTTGTTCGCTCTTCGTCCTAAAACGAAAAAACCGAGACGCGCCGGTCTTTTTGCGAAATATACAAGCTCATTATAAAGAATGTTACTTCTAAAATCAACCCTTTTTTACAAAAAAATCCGTTAATTTAAAATAACCCCCAAAGCTTTACACTTAAAGCCTCGGGGGGGTCGGTTTTTATCTTTTTTTTGAAACCGAATATGGCAGTTCATGTTCGGAATATTTTGAGTTTGACGGCCGACTTTGCATTTTAAAAATCAGCTCTCCTCCTGCCTTTATGTCGCGGTGTTCCAAAAAGGTCTTGTGATATTTCCGATTGTTGAGCAGCATTTCCCCAACATAAATATTTTCATCGCTGTTGCACTCGGCCTTTATTGTAAAATCCTTGCCGCTGTCGGTGTGAATAACGGCACTGCTTACCGTCGGAGAGCCCACAACATATTCGGCAACCGAAGGACATACCGGATAAAAGCCCAATGCCGAAAAAACATACCATCCGCTGGTACTGCCGTTGTCCTCATCACCGGGATATCCCTTGTTTCCCGAATTAAACAGCTCTTTACAGGCCTTGCGTACCCAGTATGCAGTCTTGTCGGGAGCACCCATAAAGGAATAGATGTAGGGAATATGGAAGCTGGGCTGGTTTGAAAGGGCACACTGTCCGAAGTCCACCGACGCCATTTCGCTCATTTCGTGTATAAGACCGCCGTATCCGCATCCGTTAAAAAGAGGCGGAGTGGCAAAAAGCTTATCCATTTTTTCAATCATCTTGTCCTTGCCGCCCATAAGCTCTGCCTGTCCGTGGAAATCATGAAAAACTGCAAAGGAATTCTGCCAGGGGCCTCCCTCGGTATAGTCCCCGCCCCAGTCAAACTGGGTCCAGTCGTCCCGTTCCTTTCCCTGCTTGTCCTTTGAAAGCATAAAGGTTTTCTCGGTGTTGAAAATATTGCGGTAGTAGAGACTGCGCTCATAAAATTCCTCGGCGAGCTCGGTCTTTCCCAGATGCTCGGCAATGCGGGCGATTGAAAAGTCGCCGTAGGCATAGTCCTGAGTCTTATTTACGCTTTCTCTGTGGTCTCGGGTGACATAGTGATATTTAATATAATCGGCAATACCCTCCCGGCCGTATTTGGGATCGGGGCTTTCGGTTGTAGCGTGGCGGAGCATAGACTCCAGCATAAGCTCGATGGTTTGCCTGTCGGTAACGATTCCCTTTTCCACAGCATCGGCAAAAAGATTGTCAATTGACGTACCCGGCATACAGTCCACCGCACCGGGATTCATCCACCTTGGCAGCCAGCCCGATTCCTTATAAAAATTAAGAAATCCGTCGCACATATCCCGGTATTTGTCCGAGGCGATAATGGAATAAAGGGGATAAACGGTTTTGTAGGTGTCCCAAAAGCCGTTGTCGCTGTAAAGAGGTCCGTCATATATTTTTCCGTCGGCCGGACTGTAATGCTTCTGTCTTCCGTCTCGGTCATATTCGCACATATTTCTCGGAAAGAGGAACATTCTGTAATGACAGCTGTAAAAGGTCTTTTTGACCTCCTCATCGGCCTCTATTTCAATTCGGCCGAGAATTTCCTCCCATTTTTCGGCCGCCAAAGCCTTGACGTCATCATAGCTCTTGCCGTCAATTTCCTTAAGATTCTGCCTTGCCTGCCCGACACTTATAAAAGAGGTGGCAATACGCATTTCAAAATCGTCAGGCCGGCCTTCAAGGGCAATATCGGCAAAGATATTTTCCCCGGCACAAACCCCCGCCGCCGCAATTTTTTCACCGTGGTGGG
>CABMOR010000014.1 GCA_902388225.1 uncultured Oscillospiraceae bacterium
AAGGACAGCACCTCGGAGGTGTTGGAAATATATATTCGTATGAGATTTGCCGCTTCCTTTTTGCCGTAATAGGCGGGAGAGGTGATGTTGAGCAAATCAAAATCCGGAAGAACGGCAAAAATAATAAGCCCAACCGAAAAAACTCCCACAGCCAAAGCAATGCAGGCCGTGCGGGAAATGGGCTCAAGCCCCTTAAAGGCGGCGTAAAGAGCGGGAATTATCAAAAGCAGAGGAAAGAAAACAGGACTTTGTTCGGCTCCGATGGTGGAGGTCATAAAAATGTTGAATCGGGAGAGGCTGACTGCGGCGCTTATGAGAAAAAACAAGGAAAAAAGCAGACAGACCGCCTTGCCGGCAAAGGGTGAAAGGCGATCGGCCGCCTGGCAAGGGGAAAGCCCGGTTTTTTTAAATAAAAAATACTGCCAGAGCATTATAAAGAGTAAAACGGGAAAAAAGAGCAGGGAGACAAACCACTCCTGATTATTAAAACTGCCCACCCAGTTAAAGGGAAAGGTCAACACCACAGAAAGACGGCTTAAAACCAGCAGTGCAAAAAGCTGACCTGCGCCGATTTCCTTTTTCTCGTTCACCTTTTTTCTTCCTCCTTGCTTCCGTGAAGATTTTGAATTTTAATGGTTTTCTTTCCAAGTCTTCGCCAGCTTTGACGAAAGACGGTATCTCTTTCGGAAAATTTATCAAAGGGGGAAACGGGTGCCGAAAGGGGGATTCCGTATACATTGTGTCCGCATATTGCCGTGATTATAACGGCCGTGTAGAGCACCATGCCGGTAATTCCGCAGGTGCCGCCGATAATAATTCCCGCAAACCGGAGAAGGGCACAGGGGTAATAAAGGGTGGGTACCACAAACGAGGCAAGGGCGGTGGTGGCCACCACAATTATCATGGGAGCGCCTATAAGCCCCGCCGTAACCGCCGCTTCGCCTATTACAAGTCCGCCCACAATACTTACGGCGTGTCCCACCGATCTCGGCATTCTCAGCCCCGCCTCCCGCATGATTTCATATATTATGTGGATTATGAGAGCCTCCCACATGTTTGGAAAGGGGGTCACAATGCCCGAATCAAAAACCTTATGAAGAATGGCGGATGGAAAAAGCTCGGGATTGTGTTCGCATATGGCGACATATGATCCCGAAACCAGAACGGCCAAGAAGAAGGAAAGATATTTAAGGCACCGTATAAATGTGGCGAAAAAGGGGTTGACAGTATAGTCATCAAGGCTTTGAAAATGCTCGGAAAAAAGTAACGGCACGGTCAGCGCAAAGGGAGTCCCGTCCACCAGTATGCCGATTCTGCCCTCCAGTATTTTTCCGCAAAGGGTGTCGGGCCGCTCGGTCACTCCCACCGACGGAAAAAGGGAGGAGGATTTTGAGTCGAGAAAGGGCTGGAGATATCCGGAATCAAGAACGGCGTCAATTTCGATGGCGTTAAGCCGTTTTTTGACCTGAGAGAGAATTTCCTCGTCTACCGAGTTCTTAATATAACAAATGGCCACATCGGTGTTTGATTTTTTCCCTATTTTCATTGTTTCAAACTTAAGCTGAGGGGTTTTCATTCTCCGCCTCACCATGGCCATATTGTGTCTGAGCACCTCTGAAAAGCCCTCTGACGAGCCCCTTTCCATGACCTCTGAGTTGGGTTCGGAAATGCTTCGGGTGGGGGTGTTCTGAACGCCTATGCAAAGGGCGGCGTCAAAGCCGTCAAAAAGAATGACCGCCCACCCCGACATGAGCAGGCCGTACATTTCGTCAAGTTTTCTTACTCTTTTCTGGTCGGGAGAAGAGCAAAGGCTCTTTTCGATAAATTCAAACCTTTCCCTGCCATCCTTCGGAAGCTCATTTGCCGAAAGAATTTTTCCGATAATCTGCCGTTCGAGCTGGTCCTTGTCCACAAGGTTTTCCATGGTCAAACAGCAAAAATCAAAACCGCAGACGGCAAAATCACGAAAGATAAAATCGTCCGAATCCCCGAGACTGCCTTGAATTTCGGTCATGTTTTGAGCGAGAGAGCAGGTTAAAATGCTGTTATTTTCAACTGACAAAATATCCCTCATTTCGGAATAAAAAGATATGCCCGAGGCAAAATAGAACAGGTGATATTTATGTTTGTGACTATGGTGCGTGCAATTATTTTATATTTTACCGTAATAATAAGCCTTCGGCTTATGGGAAAGCGACAAATCGGTGAGCTTCAGCCGGGAGAACTTGTGGTTACAATTATGATTTCGGAATGTGCGGCAGCCCCAATTCAGGACTTGGACCGGCCGGCGCTCAACGGTATTATAGCCATATTTTTCTTGGTTATTCTCGAGGTGGGTTTTTCGATTGCAACCCTAAAGGTGCCCTTTCTCAGAAGAGTTTTGGACGGAAGCCCGACGGTTATTATAAAAAACGGAGTCATCGATCAAAAGAATATGAAAAATCTGCGTATGTCCATAGACGATGTAAACGAAGCTTTGCGTCAGCAGGGGATTTTTGACATAAGAGAGGTGGCCTTTGCGGTGGTTGAAACGGGCGGAAAGCTGAGCGTCAAAAAGAAATTTGCAAAGTCTGAGGTTACGGCTGAAATGCTGGGTATTCCCCCCTCCCCCGACATAATGCCGGTTACGGTTATCGGTGACGGAAAAATAAGCAAGCCGGGAATGGAGCTTTGCAACATGACCCAAAAAAAACTGGAAAAAATTTTGAGGACACAAAAGCTTGACAGCAAAAACATCTTCATTCTACTTACCGACGGCAAAAACGATGTGTTTGTTGTGGAAAAGGAGAAAAAGAAATGAAAAGGCTTTTTACGGCAGCCGTACTTTTTGTTTTTGCGCTTTCAATGTGTGTGACAAGCACTCTTATGACCAAAAGGGTGGAAAAAAAGGTGGGGAAGCCCCTTGAAAAATGTGTGGAGAACTATACAAAAGGGCAAAAAGATTTGGCCAGGGCGAACATGGAAGAGGCGAGGAAAAACTGGAAGGACATAAAGGAAACAACGGCGGTTTTTGTCTCTCACTTTTCGGTTGACGATCTTGACGAGCAGATATCCAAGGCGTCAGATCTTATGAAAAATGAAAACGGAGATTTTGTCCCCGAAATTAATCTATGTCTTATAAAGATACAAAATCTCTGCGACGATGAAAAGCTGACCTTTAATAATGTTTTTTAAGCTCTTTTTCGACCCCAAAAAAACTTAAAAATTTTTTGGCAGTCCGATTAAAATGAAACAAAAGGAGGAATAAAAATGGCAGTGAGAATAGAAGCCTCGGGACAGACCGTTACGGCCTACCTCGAGGGAGAAATCGACCATCATTCGGCCAGAGAAATCAGGGAAACCATCGACCGGGAGCTTGAAAGCGGAAATGTCAAGCTTTTAATTATGGATTTTCACGATGTGACCTTCATGGACAGCTCGGGAATAGGCTTGGTTATGGGCAGATACCGACAGATTAAGTTCTATGACGGAGAGCTTCAGGTGGTCGGGACCTCGTCACAGATATATAAGGTTATGAGGGTGGCGGGACTGGATCGCCTTTGTCTCATCGAAAGGAGCAGTGTGAAAAAATGATAAGACCGGTAAACGAAATGAAAATGACCCTGACCTCCCGTTCATCCAACGAAAGCTTTGCAAGGGTGGCGGTGGCGGCCTTTGTGGCTCAGCTTGACCCCACCGTCGAGGAAATAGGCGACATAAAAACCGCCGTTTCGGAGGCTGTGACCAACTGTATTGTGCACGCCTATCAGTAAACCCTCGGCCCCATTTACATAACGGTGGGAATTTTTGAAGATAAAAGGGTGCGTATAAGAATAAGAGATATAGGCTGCGGCATCGAAAATGTTGAGCAGGCCATGGAACCGCTCTTTACAACCGGCGGGGAGGAGCGCGCGGGACTGGGCTTTGCCGTCATGGAGAGCTTTACCGACCGGCTGAGGGTTCGTTCACAACCCGGCAAGGGCACCGTCGTCACCATGGAAAAGCTCATAAAACACAAATGAGCGGCCAAAAAAAAGTCGTTTTAAACGACGATTTCGTAAGTCAAAATATGGGTCTTGTTCATGCCTGCTGTCATAAGTTAGAGGGCAGGGGAATTGAATATGACGAGCTTTTTTCGGCCGGCTGCCTTGGCCTTTGCAAGGCGGTGAAGGGTTTTGACAATGAACGGGGTTCCCGGTTTTCCACATATGCCGTACCGGTTATTCTCGGAGAGATAAAGCGGCTTTTTCGGGACGGCGGAACGGTCAAGGTGGGCAGAACCATAAAGGAACGGTCTCTTGCCCTCATGAAAATAAAGGACGGCCTCACCCTAAAGCTCAAAAGAGAACCGACCTTAAGCGAGCTTTCGTTCGAATCAGGCTTTTCGGTCGAACAGGTTTCGGAGGCCATTGCCGCCTCGGCGCCGGTGCTTTCGCTGACTCGGGAGGAAGGGGAGAACGGTCAAAACGACATTACGGTCGAAGGAGAGGAAAACAGCATAATTTCCAAAATGTCCCTTTTACAGGCCCTTGACCGGCTTGATGAGGACGAAAGAGAGCTCATAAGGCTGAGATATTTTGAGGAAATAACCCAAAACGATGCCGCAAAAAAGCTTTGCACCAATCAGGCTCAGATCTCCCGACGGGAAAAGGCAATACTTTTAAAGCTCAGAAAACAGCTTACATAAAAAAAGAGTCCGAAAAAATCGGACTCTTTTGATATACTGTTTATTCATAACACGGCTGAACAAGCAGCTTTTTCAGGCTTATTATTTGCTTTGGTTAAGCTTGAGAGCGAAAGCGGATTTTTTGCGGGCAGCGGTATTCTTATGGATAATACCCTTTGCCGCGGCCTGGTCGATCTTCTTGACGGCCTCTCTTACGGCGACATCCTTATCTGCCGCCGAAGCTTCGATAGCAACATTAGCCTTTTTAATAGCGGTTTTGAGTGCGGATTTGGTCGCCTTGTTGCGGGCGGTCTTGGTCGCAATAACCTTTACACGCTTTTTAGCTGACTTGATGTTTGGCATTTCTTTACACCTCCTGCCGAATTACGAATAGAAATTTAAATACAGTGACATGGAATATAATATCATCACCAACGGAAAAATGCAAGTCTTTTTTGATAATTTTTATTTCCCGGCGAACAATATTAAAAATAATTTGAAAAGAGGACGAAAAATGCTCCGTAGAACCGACCTTGCATTAGAGCAAAGAGAAACCGCCGGGGACTGCCCCGGAATAGAAAGTGATGAGGAGCAAAGAGACGGAATAAAAATCACCCGCATAAGAATTGTGGATGAGCAGGGCGAGCGGGCGGTGGGAAAACCCATGGGGAATTATATAACGGTTGAGGCCGACAGTCTGGAGGGCGAGACGCACGGCACCTGCCGCAAGGTGATTTCCGACGAGCTTGCACAGCTTCTCCCGGGGGAGGGCACAGTGCTCGTGGCGGGACTGGGCAATTTCGACATAACTCCCGACGCCTTGGGACCCAAAACCGCCTCGCAAGTTTTTGCCACCCGTCATATTGACGGAAACACTGTGGAAAAGCTGGGGATTTCCTCTCTGAGACCGGTTTGCGTATTAAGCCCCGGAGTACTGGGGAAAACCGGGATTGAAACGGCCGAAATAATAAGAGCAGTGGCGGATAAAATAAAGCCTTCGGCGGTTGTGGCGGTGGACGCCCTGGCCGCAAGGGAGCTTTCGAGACTCGGAAGGACGGTACAAATCAGCGATACGGGTATATGCCCGGGTTCCGGAGTGGGCAACAGCCGCAAGGAAATAAGCCAAAAGCGCCTGGGGGTGCCGGTCATAGCCGTGGGGGTACCTACCGTGGTGGATGCCGAGACTCTGGCCGAAGAGCTGACCGGAAAGCCATCAGAGATAAAATCCCGAAAGGAGTATAAAATGATGGTCACTCCAAGGGAAATAGATTCGGTAATCGACCATGCCGCCGATTTGGTGGCGCTTTCCATAAACTGTGCCCTGCAAAAGGAGCTGTCGGCCGAGGAAATTTGTTTGCTTATATAAAATTGACACTGCCGGGGAAAGGGAATTTTTAAAAAGCCGTTTTCCTCGGCGGTTTTTTGCGCTAAAAAAGTAAAAATCAGCATTTAAAGTATTAAAACCCTTGCTAAATTTGAAAGTGTGTAGTATAATCAATTCTATATAATATGGTAAAAAGCGAAAAGTCGCAAAATGAGTTTGAAAGGATTGATTTTTGATGGTGGGATTCGCCGTTATGGGACACGGTGTGGTCGGCTCCGGAGTTGTGGAGGTATTTTATAAAAACCACGACAGTATAATTTCCCGTGCGGGTACCGAAGTCGAACTTAAATATATTCTTGACATAAGAGATTTCCCGGGGCTTTCCTATTCCGACAAATTTACCAAGAATTTTGAGGACATTTTAAACGACCCTGAGGTTGAGGTCGTGGCCGAGGTTATGGGCGGTCTTAAACCTGCTTATGACTTTACAAAAAGGCTGCTGCTGGCCGGCAAAAGCGTGGTTACCTCCAACAAGGAGCTTGTGGCCGCCAAGGGAGCCGAGCTGCTTAAGATTGCAAAGGAGAAGAATGTCAATTATCTCTTTGAAGCCTCGGTGGGAGGCGGAATTCCCATTATCCGCCCCATAAACCAATGTCTTGCGGCCAACAACATTGACGAGATTTTGGGTATACTTAATGGAACGACCAACTTTATTATGACTAAAATGATAAAGGAGAGCATGTCGTTTGACGATGCGCTTGCATTGGCACAGCAGCTTGGCTATGCCGAGCGTGACCCGTCGGCCGATGTGGACGGACACGACGCATGCCGCAAGATATGCATTCTCGCCTCTATCGCTTTCGGAAAGCACGTTTATCCGGCGCAGGTACATACCGAGGGTATATCGAAAATATCACTTATGGATGTGGCCTATGCTTCCGACTATAATTCGGTCATCAAGCTTATCGGCAAGGTCGCCATGAAGGAAAACGGCAAGCTCTACTGCCTTGTTGCCCCAATGCTTGTCAGCAAGGAAAGTCAGCTTTCCTCCGTGGACGACGTCTTTAACGCCATTATGGTAAGAGGAAACGCAACCGGAGACGTTATGTTCTACGGCAAGGGAGCCGGCAAGCTTCCCACCGCCAGCGCCGTTATGGCCGATATTATCGACTGCTTTAAGCACATAAAGGCAAGAAAGTATGTTTTCTGGGAAGACGGAGAGCCCGATTATGTCGAGGAATACGATTTGGGAGAGGTCGCCCTGTATATCCGCGGAAAGGCGGCCGACACCGAAAACGCAAAGAAGGATATCGAAAGAGCTTTCGGAAAGGTCAAGTATCTAAGCTGTAAGGACGCTCCTTCTCATGATTTGGCCTTTGTCACCGAAAAGGATGTTGAACGCAGGCTCAGAGAAAAGCTCAGGTCTTTAAGCTCCGAGCTGGAGCCTTTAAACGTACTGCGAATTTGCGAATAATGCTGACTGGAGATTGAGGAAAATGCTAATTGTTCAGAAATTCGGAGGCACATCGGTGGCAAATGCCGACCGTGTGAGAAATGTTGCCTCCATTGTCGCCGATACATACAAGGCCGGAAACGATGTTGTGGTTGTTGTTTCGGCTCAGGGCGACACCACCGATGACCTTCTTGAAAAGGCCAATGAAATAAACCCCCATGCCTCCAAGCGGGAGCTGGATATGCTGGTTACGGCGGGAGAGCAAATCTCGGCTTCTCTGCTGGCCATGGCTCTTGAGGGAATGGGAATGCCGGTAATTTCGCTGCTTGGCTGGCAAATGGGAATGAAAACAAATTCCAATTACGGAAATGCCCGCATTAAAAAGATAGATTCCGAGCGGCTTGAAGCCGAGCTCAACCGCAAAAACATCGTGGTTGTTGCGGGATTTCAGGGCATAAACAAATACGAGGATATAACCACCCTCGGCAGGGGCGGTTCGGACACCACGGCGGTGGCCATTGCCGCGGCTTTAAAGGCTGATGCCTGCCATATATATACCGATGTGGACGGGGTTTATACCGCCGATCCGAGAATAGTAAAAAACGCCAAAAAGCTGGATGAAATAACCTACGACGAAATGCTCGAGTTGGCCACTTTGGGAGCCCAGGTGCTTCACAACCGTTCGGTGGAAATGGCAAAAAAATATAATGTTAATTTAGAGGTGCGCTCAAGTCTCGAAAGGGTCGAGGGCACGGTGGTCAAGGAGGCAATTAAAATGGAAAAAATGCTCATCAGAGGGGTTGCAAAGGACAACAATGTCACCCGGGTTTCAATTGTCGGTGTGCCCGATACCCCCGGTATAGCCTATAAAATTTTCTCACTGCTGTCGGCCAAGAAAATCAATGTGGACATTATTCTCCAGTCGGTCGGCAGAGACGGAACCAAGGACATTGTCTTTACCGTAGCCAAGGACCAGACCGACGAAACAAAGCAGGCGCTGGAGTCGTCCGATATACTTAGTGATGCCAAGGTTTCGTTTGACAGCGAGGTTACCAAGCTTTCGATTGTGGGTGCCGGAATGGAAACACATCCGGGAGTTGCCACAAAGATGTTCGAGGCTCTCTTTGAGCATGACATAAACATTCAGATGATCGCCACCAGCGAAATTAAAATTTCGGTGCTCATCGACAAAAAGGACGCCGACCGAGCAGTCAAGGCGGTTCACGACGCATTTTTCGCATAAGCGAGGGATAAAAATGAATCCTAAAATCAAGGAAATTAACGCTGAAAATCTCTTCAGGGCCATTTTGACCCTTAATACGCTGGAGGATTGCTATTCCTTTTTTGAGGATGTATGTACCGTTCCCGAAATAAAAGCCATGGCGCAGAGATATAATGTTGCCGAAATGCTCGACCGAGGCTGTGTTTACAGCGAGATAGTCAAGGAAACCGGCGCATCAACCGCCACCATAAGCCGTGTAAACCGCTCGCTGGAATACGGAAGCGATGGCTATGAAATGGTTTTTAAAAGGCTTAAAAACAAATGAGCGGCTACGGCAATTTTGCATTTTTTTATGATTCTTTAAATTCCGGCGCCGATTATGAAAACCGCGGGGAATATCTCTGGTCGCTTTTTAAAAAGCATGGGGGACATACTCCCAAAACCTGTCTTGATCTTGCCTGCGGAACAGGAATTCTAACCGAGTTTTTTTGCAAAAAAGGCGCCGACATGATAGGGGTTGACGGGTCGGCTGACATGCTTTCTCAGGCGCGTGAACGGCTTTTGGGGAATTTTCCCGAAACCCTGCTGCTTTGTCAGGACATGACCGAGCTTGATCTTTACGGAACGGTGGAGGGCGGAATATGCACCCTCGACAGTCTCAATCATCTCGGCTCTATTGACGAGGTGGCGACGGTCTTTTCCCGGCTGAAATTTTTTATCGAGCCGGGCGGTCTGTTCATCTTCGATGTCAACACCCCATATAAGCACAAAAATATTCTGGCAAACAACTGTTTTGTGCTGGAAGATGACCGAATTTACTGCGGATGGCAGAATTTCTGTGACCAAAGCACCCTTTCGGTGGACATTGTGCTCGACATTTTTTTGAAACAAAACGGCCGATACGATCGTTTTCATGAGGAATTTTCCGAGCGGGCATATGAGCCGCAGGAGCTTTCAGAGGTCATAGAACAGAACGGATTTTCGGTGGAGGCTGTTTACGGAGATATGACAGCTGAGCCTCCGAAACCCAAAGAACAGCGTATTGTATATGTAATAAAAAGAAAAGGAATGTAACTAATGGGTAAACAGTTAGACAAAAACTATGAGCCAAAGTCGGTGGAGAGTCGGCTTTACGACTTTTGGCAGAAAAACGGCTTTTTTCACGCCGAGCCGGACAGGGGCAAAAAGCCTTATACCATAGTTATGCCCCCGCCCAACATCACCGGTCAGCTTCATATGGGTCATGCCCTTGACAACACCTTGCAGGATATTTTGGTTCGTTTTCGCCGGATGCAGGGGTACTGCACCCTTTGGCTTCCCGGAACCGACCATGCCTCCATTGCCACCGAGGCAAAGATTGTGGCCGCAATGGCCGAGGAAGGCATTACCAAAGAAGACCTGGGACGGGACGGATTTCTCGAAAGGGCCTGGGAATGGAAAAAGGTCTATGGCGGAAGAATAACCGAGCAGCTTCGCAAAATCGGTTCGTCCTGCGACTGGTCAAGAGAGCGTTTTACCATGGACGAGGGATGCTCCGAGGCGGTTAAAGAGGTTTTTGTCAATCTTTATAATAAAGGTCTTATATACAGAGGCGAGCGCATAATCAACTGGTGTCCCCACTGTAAGACCTCCATTTCCGACGCCGAGGTTGAATATACCGAGCAGGAGGGATTTTTCTGGCACCTGCGCTATCCTTTGACCGACGGAAGCGGATTTATCGAACTTGCCACAACCCGTCCCGAAACCCTTCTGGGTGACACGGCCGTGGCGGTTCATCCCGACGACCAAAGATATAAGGATATGGTGGGCAAGACCCTGACTCTGCCGCTGGTAGGAAGGGAAATTCCCATTGTGGCCGACAGCTATGTTGATCCCGAATTCGGAACCGGTGTGGTAAAGATTACACCCGCCCACGACCCCAACGATTTTGAGGTCGGTCTTCGTCATAATCTCGAAGTTATAAATGTCCTTGATGACGGCGCCGTCATCAATGAGAAGGGCGGGAAATATCAGGGACTTGACCGGTACGAGGCCAGAAAACAGATTGTTGAGGACCTTGAAAAGGGCGGGTACCTTGTGAGAGTCGAGCCTCACGCTCATAATGTGGGCGAATGTTACCGTTGCCACACAACCGTCGAGCCCAGAGTGTCGAGACAGTGGTTTGTAAAAATGGAGCCTCTTGCAAAGCCTGCCATCGAGGCGGTAAAGAACGGGGAAACCAAATTTATTCCCGAGCGTTTTGAAAAAACCTATTTCCACTGGATGGAAAACATCCGAGACTGGTGCGTTTCCCGTCAGCTCTGGTGGGGTCACCGTATACCGGTCTGGTATTGCAACGAATGCGGCGAGACGGTGGTCTCGAAGGATGATAAGGTGGAGGTCTGCCCCAAGTGCGGAGGTCATCACCTGACCCAGGATCCCGATACCCTTGACACATGGTTTTCTTCGGCTCTCTGGCCTTTTTCAACCCTTGGATGGCCCGAAAAAACCGAAGAGCTTGAATATTTCTATCCCACATCTACCCTTGTTACCGGCTATGATATAATTTTCTTCTGGGTGGCCAGAATGATTTTCTCGGGCGTGGAGCACATGGGAAAGGCTCCCTTTGACACGGTGTTTATTCACGGTATTGTTAGAGACGCTCAGGGAAGAAAGATGTCCAAATCCCTCGGAAACGGCATTGACCCCTTGCTTGAAATTGAAAAATACGGTGCCGACGCCCTGAGATTTACCCTTGCCACCGGAAACAGCCCCGGAAACGACATGAGATACACTCCCGAAAAGGTTGAAGCTTCCCGCAACTTTGCCAACAAACTGTGGAATGCCGCCCGATTTGTGCTCATGAATCTCGACGATAACGAGCCCACCCCCTATATCCCTGAAAACCTTGCCCTTGAGGACAAATGGGTGCTTTCGATATACAACCGTGTGGTAAAAGAGGTTACAGACAATCTGGAAAAATTTGAACTGGGTATCGCCGTTCAAAAGCTTTACGATTTTATCTGGGATATCTTTTGCGATTGGTATATCGAGCTTGCCAAGGCCAGACTGACCGGCGAGGACGAGGAGGCCAAAAAGACGGCGAGAGGAGTGCTTTGCTATGTCCTTTGCGGCACCTTAAAGCTGCTTCATCCCTTTATGCCCTTTATAACCGAGGAAATTTGGCAGACCCTTCCCCACGAGGGCGAGACCATAATGCTGGCATCCTTCCCCGAGTATTCAAAGGAACTTGATTTTGCCGCCGAGGAAACCGAATTTTCCCGTGTTATGGAGGCGGTAAGAGCGGTCAGAAGCCGCCGGGCCGAAATGAATGTTCCCGGCTCCAAAAAGGCCGAGATTTACATTGCCACCGCCCATATCGACACCTTTAATACCTGTGCCGTTTTCTTCAAACGCCTTGCTTCGGCAAGCGAGGTCAAGGTCGGTGAAAATTGGAACATCGAGGGAGCCGTTTCCATAGTAACCTCAGATGCAAAGATTTATATCCCCATGGATCAGCTTGTTGATTTTGAGGCCGAGAAAAAGCGCCTCGAAAAGGAAAAGGCAGAGACCGAAAAGCTGCTCGGCGGTGTTATGGCCAAGCTTAACAACGAGGCCTTTGTCAGCCGCGCCCCCAAAAACATTGTGGACAACCAGCGGGAGGCTGCCGAAAAGCTTAACAAAAAGCTGGCTCTTATAGAGGAAAGCATGAAGTCGCTGGAAAAATAATATTAAGGACCCTTTGAAAACTTTTTCAAAGGGCCCTTTTTTTGTAGATTTTAAAAACTTTTTGTGGTACAATAGCTAACAAACAGAGGATTTAAGCGGAGGGAAAGCCATGAACCTGCTTCATATGAAATACGCTGTGGAAATTTCCAAAACCAGCTCGCTCAACAAGGCAGCCGAAACCCTTTATGTGGGGCAGTCGGCCCTCAGCCGTGCCATAAAAGAGCTGGAAAACTCTCTTGGAGTAACCCTTTTTGAGCGCAGCAGTAAGGGAATGACCCTGACTCATGACGGCGAACTCTTTGTTTATTATGCCAAAACCGTGCTTTCCCAGGTTGACAATATCGAAAAAATGTTTTCGGAAGGAAGAACCGATAAACAGCGGTTTTCTGTTTCGGCGCCGCGGGCGAGCTATGTGGCCGACGCCTTCGCACGATTTACACGGCGTTTAGAAAAGGAGCGGGATGCCGAAATTTATTACAGAGAGACCAACTCCGTGACCACCATAAAAAAGGTGCTTGAGGACGAATGTAAGCTGGGTATAATCAGATATGCTCAGGATTATGATAAATATTTCAAAAGCATGATGGAGGAAAAAGGACTGGCTTACGAGCTTATATGCGAATATAATATCAAGCTTCTGATAAGCAAAAACAGCCCTCTGGCGAAACTGAGCACCGTAACCACCCAAGACCTGTGCCGTCATACGGAAATTGCCCACGCCGACCCATATGTTCCCTCCCTTCCTTTTTCGGTGGTAAAAAAGGACGAGCTTCCCGAGAAGATCGGCAGGAGAATCTTTGTATATGAGCGAGCAAGCCAGTTTGAGCTTCTTTGCCAAAATCCCGACACATTTATGTGGGTGTCGCCCATTCCCAAAAATCTTCTCGACAGATACGGACTTGTGACGTCCGAATGTACCGACAACAAGCGCATGTATAAGGATTTGCTTATACGCAGAGAGGATTACAGGCTTACCTCCCTTGACCGGCTTTTTGTTGAAGAGCTCATAAAATCAAAAAGGGAAATTATCGGATAGGCAGGAAAAACAAATGGATTATAATACCGCTCTTGAATACACCCATTCGCTTTTGCGGTTTGGCAGCCGTCCCGGTCTTTCGACAATAACCGCCCTTTTGGAGCGACTGGGTAATCCTCAAAAAAAGCTTCCGGCCGTCCATGTTGCCGGAACAAACGGAAAGGGCTCGGTTTGCGCCTGCCTTTCTTCGATATTTGAACAAAGCAAGAAAAAAACAGGACTTTTCATATCTCCCTATATTTTGGATTTCAGGGAGCGTATGCAGATAAATTCTAAATTCATCTCCAAGTCGGATTATGCCCAGGCGGCGACCGCTGTAAAGGAGGCGGCCGAAGGGCTCGGGCCCGAGCTTTGTCCCACCGAGTTTGAATTCGTGACGGCGG
>CABMOR010000015.1 GCA_902388225.1 uncultured Oscillospiraceae bacterium
CCACCCCGCCAATACCCGGAGTGTATGCCGCAAAGGCTTTTCCCCTTGACAAAAGGTCGGTCACACGGTTAAAAATGTCGATAAGGGAATCGGTTTTGGGCAGTCGGTTTTCATCAAATTCCGGAACAAGAAGCACCGCCTTATGGCCGGAGGTCTTAAACTCGTTGGAAACAATATTTTTGCATTTATCGGTGGTGACCGCAAAGGAAACGAGGGTGGGAGGAACATGGATGTTCTCAAAGGTTCCGCTCATGGAGTCCTTGCCTCCTATGGCGCCGACTCCAAGTTCTACCTGCGCCTTCAATGCTCCCAGCAGAGCCGACAGGGGCTTGCCCCAGCTTTTAGGTCCGCAGGGACGCTCGAAATATTCCTGGAAGGTCAGGTAAACATCCTTGAAGGAGGCACCCGTTGCCACCAGCTTACAAACCGACTCGACCACGGCGAGATATGCGCCGTGGTAGGGACTTTTTTCGGTTATGAAGGGATTATAGCCAAAGGACATAATCGAGCAGTCGTCGGTGTGTTTTTTCTCGACCGAGATTTTTTGTACCATGGCCTGAATGGGGGTAAGCTGATTTTTCCCGCCAAAGGGCATGAGCACCGTTCCGGCTCCTATGGTCGAATCAAACCGTTCGGAAAGACCTCTCTTTGAGCAAATATTAAGATCTCCGGCAAGGGCTCTGTAACTGTCGGCAAAACCGCCCTCAACCGTCTTTTCAAAGTCCTCGGGCTTTGCCGCCGTCACCTCAACATGCTTTTCGGCGCCGTTGGAATTTAAAAATTCCCGGCTGACATTTACAATTTCCTCCCCGTTCCATTTCATAACCAAACGGGGGCTTTCGGTCACAACCGCAACCGGACAGGCCTGAAGATTCTCGGCCTTTGCAAGTCTTAAAAATTCATCTTTGTTTTCGGGTTCTATAACCACGGCCATGCGCTCCTGAGACTCGCTTATGGCAAGCTCGGTTCCGTCAAGACCTTCATATTTCTTGGGCAGGGCGTTAAGGTCGATAAGCAGTCCGTCCGCAAGCTCCCCAATGGCCACCGAAACGCCGCCGGCGCCGAAATCGTTACAGCGTTTTATCATACGGCAAACCTTCTTTTGCCGGAAAAGGCGCTGGAGCTTGCGCTCTTCGGGGGCGTTGCCCTTTTGTACCTCTGCTCCGCAGGTCTCAAGGGATGAGGCGGTGTGGGACTTGGAAGAACCGGTGGCTCCGCCGCAGCCGTCACGTCCGGTGGAACCGCCCAGCATTATGACAATATCCCCGGGGGCGGGGGTTTCTCTGCGAACATTTTCCTCGGGGGCGGCGGCAATGACCGCACCGATTTCCATACGCTTTGCGGCATAGCCGGGATGATAAATTTCGTCCACAATTCCGGTTGCAAGACCGATTTGATTTCCGTAGGAGGAATATCCGGCCGCGGCGGTGGTTACAAGCTTGCGCTGGGGCAGCTTACCCTTTATGGTTTGGGACACCGGCTTTAAGGGGTCGGCCGCACCGGTAACACGCATGGCCCCGTAAACATAGGAGCGCCCCGAAAGAGGATCGCGAATGGCTCCGCCGATACAGGTGGCGGCGCCGCCGAAGGGCTCGATTTCAGTGGGATGGTTGTGGGTCTCGTTTTTAAAGAGCAGAAGCCATTTTTCGGTCTTTCCGTCCACCTCAATATCCATTTTAACGGTGCAGGCGTTTATCTCCTCAGACTCGTCCAGCTTTGAAAGCAGACCCTTGCTTTTAAGGTATTTCGCACCCACCGTTGCTATATCCATAAGGCATATAGGCTTGTTTCTGTCCAGTTCCTTCCGCATTTCCACATATTCTTCAAAGGCCTTTTCAAGCAGGCCGTCCTCAAACTTGACGCTGTCAATGTTGGTCAAAAAGGTTGTGTGGCGGCAATGGTCCGACCAGTATGTATCGATCATGCGAATTTCGGTTATGGTGGGGTCGCGCCTTTCGGATTGAAAGTATTTCTGGCAAAAGGCAATGTCGTCCTCGTCCATGGCAAGGCCATACTTTTTTACAAAATCCGAAAGCCCCTTTTGGTCAAGGGCATTAAATCCGGAAAGTGTCTCGACCTTTGTGGGAATGTCATATTTGACTGCAAGAGTCTCTGGCTTTTCAAAGCTCGCTTCCCTTGCCTCTACCGGATTTATAACATATTTCTTTACCGTTTCAACATCCTTTTGGGAAAGCTCTCCCTCAAGCACATAAATTTTTGCGGTTCTGACAATAGGACGGTCGCCTTTGGATATGAGCTGTATACACTGGGCGGCCGAATCGGCGCGCTGGTCAAACTGGCCGGGAAGATATTCCACGGCGAAGATTTCGCTTTTCCCGAAATCCGGCTGACTTGTCACAATATCGGTCTGGGGTTCGGAAAAAACGGTGGTTTTTGCATATTCAAAAAGCTCGGGTGTGATGTTCTCGGCGTCATAGCGGTTGAGCACCCTGACATTTTCAAGTCCCTTTACCGAAAGAAGCGTGACGGCGTCGTTTAAAAGCGCCTTGGCCTCGCTTGCATACTCCGGCTTTTTTTCGGCATAAACTCTGTAAACCATTATTTTTCCTCCCCGGCTGTTAAGGCTCTTTTTCCGATATCCCTGCGATAGAAAGCATTGTCAAAATGCACCTTTTCCACCGACCTGTATGCTTTTTCAACAGCTTCTTTAAGGCTGTCGCCCTTTTCGGTCACCCCAAGCACTCTCCCGCCGTTTGTCAGCAGTTTATTGTCCTTTTTAACCGCTCCTGCAACGAAAACATTTTGTTTTACATCCTCCTCAAGGGTAATCTCAAAGCCCTTTTCATAGGCTAAAGGGTACCCCTTTGAGGCCATGACCACACAGCAGGCGTGCTTGTTTTCAAACTTAACCTCAATTTGAGAAAGCTTTTGCTCGGTCACCGCCTTCATAACGGTCAGAAGGTCGCCGGTCATAAGCGGAAGCACCACCTGGGTCTCGGGGTCTCCGAAACGGCAGTTATATTCAATTACCTTGGGGCCGTCCTTTGTAAGCATAAGCCCGAAATAAAGACAGCCCTTAAAGGTGCGGTTTTCGGCATTCATGGCATTTATTGTGGGAAGGAATATTTTTTCCATACATTCCTTTGCCACGCTCTCGGTATAGAAGGGATTTGGTGCGACCGTTCCCATGCCGCCGGTATTAAGTCCCAGGTCGTTGTCAAGAGCTCGCTTGTGGTCCATGGAGGAAACCATGGGCACCACCGTCTTTCCGTCGGTAAAGGAAAGCACCGAGACCTCTGGTCCCTCCAAAAATTCCTCGACAACAATTTCCTTTCCGCTGTCTCCGAATTTTTTGTCCTCCATTATCTCCTTTACGGCCGCCCTTGCCTCTTGTCTTGTGCCGGCGATTATAACGCCCTTTCCCAAAGCCAGTCCGTCGGCCTTTATAACGGTGGGAATCGGGGCTGTTTCGATATATTCAAGAGCCTCAAAAGGACTGTCAAAGACCCGGTATTCTGCGGTAGGTATGCCGTATTTTTTCATAAGGTTTTTGGAAAAGACCTTGCTTCCCTCGATTATGGCCGCCCTTTTATTGGGGCCGAAGCAGGGTATTCCCCTTTTTTCCAAAGCGTCGACGCATCCAAGCACCAGCGGGTCATCGGGAGCCACCACGGCATAGTCCACGCCGTTTTTTTCGGAAAAATCGGCAATGCCTTCTATGTCCGTGGCTTTGATGTCAACACACTCGGCGTCCTCTGCCATGCCGCCGTTTCCGGGCAGGGCAAAAATCTTTTCGACCTCTTTATTTTGCTTTATTTTCTTGATTATGGCATGTTCGCGCCCGCCGGAGCCAACCACTAATACCTTCATTTTTCCACCGTTCCTTTTATTTTCAGTTATATATGGGGAATTTTTCACACAGAGCGGTAACCTCTTTAAGCACTCTCTCTTTGTTTCCTTCAAAATCTGTAATTACATCATTTATAAATCCGGCAATTTTCACCATTTCCTCCTCGCCAAAGCCTCTGGAGGTGACGGCGGGAGTTCCGATGCGCAAACCGCTGGTCACAAAGGGGCTCAGGGTTTCGTTTGGAATGGTGTTTTTGTTGGCCGTAATGTGAACCTCATCAAGGCGGGTCTCCAGCTCCTTGCCGGTTATTCCCTTGTCGGTCAAATCAAGCAGCATAAGGTGATTGTCGGTTCCTCCCGAAACGAGACGGATACCCTTAGCCGTAAGCTGTTCGGAAAGCGCCTTGGCATTGCTCACAATATTTTTCTGGTATTCCTTAAACTCAGGGGTGAGTGCCTCTCCGAAGGCCACCGCCTTTGCGGCGATTATGTGCATGAGAGGGCCTCCCTGAACTCCGGGGAACACCGCCTTGTCTATAGCCTTGGCAAACTCCTCCTTGCAGAGTATAAGTCCGCCTCTGGGTCCGCGAAGGGTTTTGTGGGTCGTGGTGGTCACCACATCGGCAAAGGGTACGGGAGAGGGATGAAGCCCGGCGGCAACAAGGCCGGCAATATGGGCAATGTCCACCATCATGTATGCCCCCACCTTATCGCAGATTTCACGAATCCGCTTAAAATCAATGGTACGGGAATAGGCGCTGGCCCCCGAAACTATCATCTTGGGGTTACATTCCAGAGCAATTCTTTCCATCTCGTCATAATCAATCTGCTCGGTGACCGGGTCGACGCCGTAGGGCACAACATTAAAGTATTTGCCCGAAATGTTGACCGGCGATCCGTGGGAAAGATGTCCCCCTTGGGAAAGATTCATGCCCATAACCGTGTCTCCCGGACTGAGCAGGGCGAAAAAGACGGCCAAATTGGCGTTGGCACCGCTGTGGGGCTGGACGTTGGCATGGTCGGCACCGAAAATCTTTTTGGCTCGGTCTCTTGCAATATCCTCCACTATGTCAACGCATTGACATCCTCCGTAATATCTCTTGCCGGGATATCCTTCGGCATATTTGTTGGTCAGCACACCCCCCGCCGCAAGAAGCACCGCCTTTGATACGATGTTTTCCGAGGCTATAAGCTCGATGTTGTGCTGCTGTCTTTTAAGCTCGCTGTCGCAGGCCGAGAAAACCTCGGGGTCAAAATCTTTAAGCTGGTCAAAAAAGTTCATGTTCTTTCTCCTTTTAAATTAGTGATGGAAAAGTCTCATGCCGGTAAAAGCCATTACCATGTCATATTTATCGCAGGTCTCGATAACCGCGTCGTCTCTTATGGAACCGCCGGGCTGGGCAATATATTTCACACCGCTTTTTTTGGCCCGCTCGATATTGTCGGAGAAGGGGAAAAATGCGTCCGAACCGAGACTTACGCCGTCGATTTTTGAAAGATACTCTGCCTTTTCCTCCTCTAAAAGAGGCTCGGGACGGCAGGAAAAATATTTCTGCCAGTTACCCTCGGCACAAACATCCTCTTCGTTTTTATTGATATATCCGTCAATTACATTGTCCCGGTCGGGGCGTCCTATGTTCTCATTAAAGGGAAGAGAAAGCACCTTGGGGTGCTGACGCAAAAACCATGTGTCGGCCTTTCCCCCGGCAAGACGGGTGCAGTGAATACGGGACTGCTGTCCCGCTCCCACTCCGACGGCCTGGCCGTCATAAGCAAAGCAAACCGAATTTGACTGGGTGTATTTCAGGGTGATAAGAGAAATAATCAGATCCCTTTTGGCGCTTTCGGGAAGCTGTTTGTTATCGGTAACAATGTTTTTAAGCAGCTCGCCGTCTATTTTAAAATCGTTTCTTCCCTGCTCGAAGGTTATTCCGTATACCTGCTTGCGCTCGATTTTCTCGGGAAGATAATCGGGGTCGATTTTTACAATGTTATAGTTGCCCTTGCGCTTGGACTTGAGTATTTCCAGCGCCTCGGGCTCATAACCGGGGGCAATAACGCCGTCCGAAACCTCACGCTTAATAAGCTTTGCGGTGGTCACGTCACAAACATCGGAAAGTGCCACAAAATCCCCGAAAGAGCACATTCTGTCGGTACCTCTCGCCCGGGCATAGGCACAGGCCAGCGGGGACTCGTCAATACCTTCAATGTCGTCAACAAAGCAGGCCTTTTTAAGAGACTCAGAAAGGGGAAGTCCCACCGCCGCAGAGGTCGGACTGACATGCTTAAAGGAAGCGGCACAGGCAAGACCGATTGCCGACTTAAGCTCCTTTACAAGCTGATAGCTGTTGAAGGCATCAAGAAAATTTATATATCCCGGGCGACCGCAGAGTATTTCTATGGGAAGGTCGCTTCCGTCTTCCATAAAGATTTTTGACGGCTTTTGATTTGGGTTACAGCCGTATTTAAGCTGAAATTCTTTCATTTTTTGTCCTCCCGATTATTTGTTTTTGTTTATTACGATTTCATCGGTCTTTCCGTCACAGAGGCTTACGCTTCTTACAAAAAGAGAAACCTTGTTTTCACAGTTGAGATTTTCCCACACAATATCGGCCAGTTCCTTGGCAGAGTCCGGAAGGGAAACAGCTTCGGGCTCTCCCTCAAAAGACGGAATGGGATCGCCGTCGCATTTGTATGTATGAATAAAGTGACCCTTTCCTGCGATGGGAGAATAGTTGTAGAAAAAGCGCTGACAAGCGGAAGGATCTCCCTCGCTGCTCTTGAGAATGGATAGGGTATATTCAAAGGAGGCAGTTTCATAATCATAAAAATTCACGCCGGAAATCCGAGGGGTGAAGTTTGGGGCGTCGGGCTCGAACTCCCTTGTAAAAAGAGCCTCCTCAAATGTCGACCCGCTTTTTATATAGTCATATACCGTATTGGTCTGGTCTCCGTTTGTGATAATGTCGACATTTTCAAGAGTAAGAAAGGGATTGTAGATAATAAGGCTTGGGTCGGACAGCTTTGACTCGTCAAAAGCCTTTGTCCTCAGTCCGTCCTCAAATCTTTCAAAAACACGGTTGCGGCTGTTGACGCTTCTGCCCATGATAAAATAGGCAATGAGCGCCTTTTCCCCATCCGAAGACATTCCGATTATAATGCCTCTGCCGGGATAGCTGTTGTCACTTAAAAGCTTTTTTAAATCAAACATGTTCCGACCTCTTTTCAGTTATTTCTTTTGAAATCTTTTCGGTGCAAAGGGGAAGTATCTTCCACTCGGCCTGTTCCATAACCCTCTTTTGCAGACTTTCAGGGGTATCGTCCGGCTCCACCTCCACCGCGCGCTGCATTATTATCTCTCCCCCGTCGGGAATTTCGTTGACAAAATGCACCGTGGCTCCGGTCACCTTGACCCCTCTTTTAAGGGCGGCCTCATGCACCCGAAGTCCGTAAAAATCCTTTCCGCAAAATGACGGAATGAGAGAGGGGTGAATATTTATTATGCGATTTTCAAAGCGGCGGGTGAAATTTTCGCTTAAAATGCTCATAAATCCGGCAAGCACTACAAGCTCTATGCCCCGTTTTTCAAGAAGATCAATAAGGGTCTGTTCGAATTTTTCGGCACCCAGTTCCTTTTTGCTGACCGTCACGGCCTCAATGCCCGCTTTTTCCGCCCTTTTAAGGGCAAAAGCCGTGGGATTTCCGGACACAACCAGCACTATTTCTCCGCTTTTGATTATACCGTCTTTCTCGGCGTCTATGAGGGCCTGAAGATTTGTTCCTCCCCCCGAAACCAGCACGGCAATTTTGGCTTTTTTACTCATTATTTTTACCTCAGCAAAGGGAAATTTTGCTTTCGCCCTTGACAATTTCGCCCATAACATACGGCTTTTCACCGGCGTTTTCAAGGATTTCAAGAGCCGTGTTAACATCCTTCTTCGACACCACGATACTCATACCCACACCCATGTTAAAGGTGTTGAACATATCCCGTTCGGAAATGCCGCCCTTCTTTGCAATAAGCTTAAATATGGGAAGCACATTAACCTTTGAAAGATCTATTTTTGCACAAAGTCCGTCGGGAATACTTCGGGGAATATTTTCGTAAAATCCGCCGCCGGTAATGTGGGAAATTCCCTTTACCCGAACCTTTTCAAGAAGGGCAAGCACCGGCTTTACATATATTTTTGTGGGGGTAAGAAGGGTCTCCCCCACCGATTTGCCCGAAAGCTCGGCGCAGGGCGCCTTTATGTCGGACTTTTCCACATCAAAAACCTTTCGAACCAGTGAAAACCCGTTTGAATGTACCCCGCTGGAGGGCAGGGCAATTATGATATCCCCCTCGGCCATTTCCTTGTTGTTTATGATTTTATCCCTGTCCACAACGCCGGTGGAATATCCCGCAAGGTCATATTCGTTTTCGGGATAAAAACCGGGCATTTCGGCAGTCTCACCGCCGATTAGGGCCGCCCCCGACTGTACACAGCCTTCGGCCACTCCCTTTACAATGTCCGCTATTCTTTCGGGAACATTTTTCCCGCAGGCGATATAATCCAGGAAAAAGAGGGGCTTTGCTCCGCAGCAGATAATGTCGTTTACACACATTGCCACGCAATCGATACCCACCGTATCGTGCTTATCCATGATAAAGGCCAGCTTGAGCTTTGTGCCGACACCGTCGGTCCCGCTGACCAGCACCGGCTTTGTAATTCCGGTCATGTCAAGCTCAAAAAGCCCTCCAAATCCTCCCACATCCGAACACACTCCGGCGGTTTTGGTTCTTAAAACATGAGCCTTCATAAGCTCAACCGCCTTATAGCCCGCCGTAATGTCCACTCCGGCGGCGGCGTATGCGTCAGATCTTGAATTTTCCATTATCAGCCCTTCTTTCCTTTACCTTCGGATATTTTACATTCAAAACGGTTTTTCTGGGTGTTTTGAGGAATTTCGGTGGGATACTCGCCGTCAAAGCAGGCAGTACAATATCCCTTGCCCGAACAGCCGTAGGCAATCTTCTTGACATTGTCGACGCTCAGATATCCGAGACTGTCGGCTCCGATGATTTTGGCCGTTTCCTCCACCGTATGACGGCAGGCAATAAGATTTTCTCTCGAGTCGATGTCGGTTCCGTAATAACAGGGATTTTTAAATGGAGGTGCAGAAACCCTCATGTGAATTTCCTTTGCCCCGGCATCTCTTAAAAGCTTTACTATTCTTGCGCTGGTGGTTCCCCGGACGATTGAATCGTCAATAAGCACCACCCGCTTCCCGGCCACCACGTCGGTAATGGGGTTAAGCTTGATTTTCACCTTGTCCTCACGGCTTTTCTGTCCGGGAGAAATAAAGGTTCTGGCGATATACTTGTTTTTGATAAATCCTATTTCATAGGGAATTCCCGACTGCTTTGAATATCCAACGGCGGCGTCAAGCCCCGAATCGGGCACGCCGATAACCACATCGGCCTGAACCGGGTGCTCAAGAGCAAGATAGGCTCCGGCACGGGCACGTGCGGTATGCACCGAGCATCCGTCGATTACCGAGTCGGGTCGGGCAAAGTAAACATATTCAAAAACACAAAGACTCTGCTTTTTCTTTTTGCAGTGGTCCTTAATGCTCCTCACGCCCTTTTTGTCAAAGACGAGAATTTCTCCCGGCTCGATGTCCCGCACAAAGGAGGCACCCACCGCGTCGAGCGCACAGCTTTCGGAGGCCACAACATATTTTCCGTCCTCGGTCTCGCCGTAGCAAAGGGGACGGAATCCGCTTTCATCCCTCAGGGCAATCAACTTTGAGGGAGACATAATAACCAGCGAATATGCCCCCTTAATCTTATCCATTGCGTTGTTTACAGCGTCCTCGATGGTGGGGCAGTGAAGCCGTTCCTTGGTGATGATGTAGGAAATGACCTCGGTGTCGGAGGTGGTGTGGAAAATAGAGCCCTCAAGCTCAAGGGCAGAACGCAGCTCGTAGGAATTTATCAGGTTGCCGTTGTGGGCAAGGGCCATTCTCCCCTTTACATGGTTGACCACAATGGGCTGGGCGTTGTTTCGGCCGTTTCCGCCGGTGGTGCCGTATCTGACATGACCGACGGCAATGTTTCCCTGACCCAGACGGTCGAGAATTTCGGGGGTGAAAACGTCGTTTACAAGTCCCGTGTCCTTATATTCGTTAAAAAGGCCGTCGTCATTGACCACTATACCGCAGGACTCCTGGCCTCGGTGCTGAAGGGCAAAAAGCCCGTAATATGTATCGGCGGCAAGGGCGTCGGGGGTGGCGGAATATATTCCGAAAACTCCGCACTCTTCTCTCAAACTACTCATTATCATTCTCCCAAAATGCGTTTCATCATTTCTTTATAGGCATCCTCAACATTGCCCATGTCTCTGCGGAAACGGTCCTTATCCAGCTTTTCGTGAGTCTCGCTGTCCCAGAAGCGGCAGGTGTCGGGGGATATTTCGTCGGCAAGAACAATCTCTCCGTCGGCAGTCTTGCCGAACTCCAGCTTGAAGTCCACAAGATCCACATTCAGGTTTTTAAAGAATGCCTTCATAACATCGTTGACCTTAAAGGCCATGGATTTTACAGTTTCGATTTCCTCACTTGTGGCAATTCCAAGGGCTTGGGCGTGATAGCTGTTTATAAGGGGATCGCCCAAGTCGTCGTTTTTATAGGAAAATTCAATGGTGGGACGGGAGAAAACGATTCCCTCCTCCACGCCGTAGCGTTTGGAAAAGGAGCCGGCCGAAATGTTGCGGATAATGACCTCCAAAGGAATAATGCTTACCTTTTTAACCAGCGTTTCCCTATTGGAAAGCTCCCTTACAAGGTGGGTCTTTACGCCCTCCTTTTCAAGAAGTTCCATCATATAGTTGGTTACACGGTTGTTAATGGCGCCCTTGCCCGAAATGGTTCCCTTTTTGAGGCCGTTAAAGGCGGTGGCGTCGTCCTTGTATGAAACCAGCACTACCTGAGGGTCGTCGGTGGCAAAAACCTTCTTTGCCTTTCCTTCATAAAGCAGCTCTCTCTTTTCCATTTTATGTTCCTCCCAAAATTTTAGTTTTTATATTCAAGCTCAATTTTTTTGTTTTTTTCAAGCACCTTTGCCGCATCGGACGCCCGTTTTTCCGAAAGTTTTTTGCAAAGCTCCTCGTCGGTCACGGCAAGAATTTCAATACAAAGCAAAGCGGCATTGACCCCGCCGTTTATTCCCACCGTTGCAACCGGAACCCCGGAAGGCATCTGAACGGTGGAAAACAGCGCGTCAACGCCGTCAAGCGACTGTGATTTACAGGGAATTCCCACAACCGGGAGGGTGGTATTTGCCGCAATAGCTCCCGCAAGGTGAGCCGCCATTCCTGCGGCGGCAATTATGGCTCCGAAGCCGTTTTCCCTGGCCTTGCAGGCAAAGTCCGCCGCCTCTTTGGGGGTGCGGTGGGCCGACAGAACGTGCACCTCAAAGGGAACGCAAAAGTCGCTTAAGGTATCCATGGCTTTTTTGACTATGGGCAGGTCGCTGTCGCTGCCCATTACAATACCGATTTTTTTCATGTTATCCTTCCTTCCGTTAAAATCCGGAGTTAAAAAGGGCACACTTGACCCATTAAAAAATCAAGTGTGCCCAGACGGTCGGCTCAAGGTTTTTAAAACCGTATTCTCTTTGCTCCCCTGCGGTCATCCGCTTATCCGTCAGTCGCAAAGAGGCTTTCTTTTGTGTTTTAATTATACCAAATTCTCGGTCCGGGGTCAAGTCAATAACCGCCCCAAAAACAAATTCGTGTTCTTTCACAAATAGCCTGAAAAATACCTCGAGCTTTTCAACAAAAAGTCGGTTGGCATTTGACTTTTTGTATAATCACCCCAATTTGGTCTCACAGTAGGCACAGCGATATATCTTTTTTTCACCGTCGGTCAGCTTGAAAATCTGTTCCAGCTCCTGTTCGGTGGAGGTTATGCATCTCGGGTTTTTGCATTTGAGCACATTTTTCAGCACCTTAGGTGTTTCCACCGAGAATTTTTTTACCCTTTTTCCTCCCTCTATGACATTGACCGTCGCCCCGGGATCCACATACCCGATAACATCCAAATTTATGTCAATATCGGCGTCAATCTTGATTATGTCCTTTTTGCCCAGTTTAGAGCTTTGCACATTTTTTATGATGGCCACCGAGCAGTCAAGATTTTGAAGCCCCAAAAGCTCGTAAAGCTTCATGCCCTTTCCGGCCGTTATATGGTCGATTACTATTCCGTTTTTTATGCTGTCTATGTTCATATTTCCACCCCCAAAAGCTTCATAATAAGCGCCATTCTGACAAAGCGGCCGTTATGAGCCTGCTTAAAATAACAGGCGCGGCTGTCGGCGTCCACGGCGGTGGATATCTCGTTGACCCTGGGAAGAGGATGAAGAATACACATATCCTCTTTTGCGTTTTTTAGCTTTTGCTCGGTCAGAATATAACTGTCCTTAAGACGGAGATAATCCTCCTCGTTAAAAAACCGTTCCTTCTGCACACGGGTCATATACAGAATGTCAAGATCGCCCATTACCTCGTCGAGGGAAGAGCACTGAACATACTGTATACCCCTGTCCTTTATGTATTCCTGCTTTACAAAGCTGGGGAGCTTGAGCTCCTCGGGAGAAATGAGCACAAATTTTATGTTTTTATAGCGGGACATGGCACCGATAAGAGAATGAACCGTGCGGCCGAATTTTAGGTCTCCGCAAAAGCCGATGGTCAGGTTGTCAAATCCGCCCTTTTCCTCGTGAATGGTCATAAGGTCGGTTAGGGTTTGGGTGGGATGATAGTGGCCTCCGTCTCCGGCATTTATAATGGGCACAAGGGAGTGCTTTGCCGCAACAATGGGAGCCCCCTCCTTTGGATGTCTCATGGCGATAATGTCGGCATATCCGCTTACAACCGAGACCGTGTCGGCCACGCTCTCCCCTTTTGAAGCCGAGCTTGAGGAGGAATCGGAAAATCCGAGAACGCTTCCTCCTAAAGACAACATGGCCGATTCAAAGCTCAGCCGGGTTCTTGTGGACGGCTCGAAAAAGAGGGTGGCAAGTATCTTGTTCTTACAGACCTCGCTGTATTTAGACCTGTCCTTTTTTATGTCCTCGGCCCTCTCAATCAGCCGGTCAATTTCATCGGTTGTCAGGTCAAGTATATTTATAAGATCTCTCATTTCTCGGCCCAGCTTTCGTCCTCGGGATTGTTGCGGAAGGCTATAAGCCGCGCCACATCCTCGGGGGCAATATACCCTTCTTCAGCCGCCACCTGCGCAATGGCGTCAAAGTTTGAAAGGCTGAAATTTTCAATATTTTCGGCCGCGAGTCTTTCAAGACCTTTTTTCATGCCGTAGGTGAAAATGCTGACCACTCCGAGCACTTCGGCACCGGCCTCCCTGAGCACCTTTACCACCTCGATAACGCTTCCGCCGGTGGAAATAAGGTCCTCCACAACCACCACCTTCTGTCCCTTTTCAAGACGGCCCTCAATCTGATTTTTGCGGCCGTGGTCCTTACTTCCCGAACGAACATATCCCATGGGAAGTCCCATGAGATGGGCGGTTATGGCGGCGTGGGCAATCCCGGCGGTGGAGGTTCCCATAACCACCTGAACATCGGGAAAATGCTGCTCAATCAAGCCCTTAAGTCCCTCTTCCACATGGTTTCTTACCTCCGGCGCCGTCAGGGTCAGACGGTTGTCACAATAAACCGGACTTTTAATGCCGCTTGCCCATGTAAAGGGCTCGTCGGGGCGGAAAAACACCGCTTTTATGCTCAGCAAATCCTTGGCAATAAGTTTTTCGGTTTCCTTCATCTTATGTATCCTCCTAATCTACAAATTCAGTTACACAGCGTTCATATGCCGCCACCGGGTCGTCGGCGGCAGTGATGGGTCGGCCGACAACAATATAGTCCGACCCGATTTCCTTTGCCTGAGCCGG